>CAXTOI010000337.1:0-4516 GCA_964245645.1 uncultured Novosphingobium sp.
CGCCGAGTTCGCGCGCTACGATCTGCGCCAGCGTGGTCTTGCCCAATCCCGGCGGACCATAGAACAGCACATGATCCATCGCCTCGCCGCGGCCCCGGGCGCTTTCGATGAAAACGCCGAGATTGTCCTTCGCAGCGGCTTGGCCGACGAATTCGGCCAGCGTCCTGGGGCGCAGCGCGACGTCCACGTCCTCGATCTGGCGCTTGGCGGAGAGCAGCGGGTTGTCCGTCATCCCGCCGCCCGCTTCAGGCCCAGCCGCACCAGCGCGTTGAGTTCGGCCCCGTCACCCAGCTCCTCCAGCGCGCGCGCCACGGCGGCCGACGCCACGGCGGGCTTGAAGCCGAGGTTCTGAAGAGCAGAAACGGCATCGGCACTGGGCGATCCTGGCGGTTGCGCGATCACTGCGCCGGTTGCGTCCGGCAGCGCGCCTGCCTTGTCCTTGAGTTCGTTGACGATCCGACTCGCCAGCTTCGGCCCCACCCCTTGCGCCCGCGCGACCATCGCCGCGTCGTTGCCGGCACAGGCGCGCTGCAATTCATCGACGTTCAGCGCGGAGAGGATCGCCAGCGCGACCTTGCTGCCGACACCCTGCACCGCAGTCAGCAGACGAAACCACTCCCGCTCGGCCCCGCTGGCAAAGCCGATCAGGCGCATGTCGTTTTCGCTGACCTGCAATTCGGTGTGGATCGTCACCTGCTCGCCGCGCAGGCCCAGGCTGGCTAAGGTCTTGGCGGAGGCGTGTATGAGATAGCCAACCCCCGTTACATCGATCACCGCCCAGTCCGGACCGAAATCATCGAGCATGCCGGTAAGTTTGGCGATCATGCTTTGTTCTATGGCACAGGGGAGGATTAGGTTAAAGGCTTAACAAGGTTGAAGATGCGAGGGCGCTCCCGGTCATTTGCTTCGCGCTTTGCAAGGGTGTTGCGCTATTGTGGAGTGCCGCTGGCTTATATGCCGCTTCGCGAAGCTTTGAATAACAGACCTGCGTGTGGGAATGCCACCCCCAACTCCTGCCGCAAGCGGCAGGGTAATAAGAAGGCGCTCGCCTTAAAAGGTAGCGCGAGGGCAATGGCCCATACGCGCTAACATAACCTTATCGTCGCCCCGGGCTTGACCCGGGGCTGGGCTGTTCTTTGAGGCAAATCGCTGAATTGGGCCAATTTTTTATGAATTTCCGCACAAGAAGCCTGATCCCGGATCAAGTCCGGGATGACGAAATGGCGGTAAATTAGCGCGTATGGGCAATAGCCCTCTCACCTTACCCTTGTTCTACTGCTCGCCCTCCGGCTCAGCCTGCGACTTGCGCTTCGCCGTCGGCCGTTTCCGCTCCGCCCGTTTGATCAACTTCGGCGCCGCCGGCGTCAGCTCAAAGCTCAGGGCATTCTCCTTCAGCGAGACATGCACTTCGCCGCCGGTGGCCAGCTTGCCGAACAGCAGTTCCTCCGCCAGCGGCTTCTTGACCTTTTCCTGAATAACGCGCGCCATCGGGCGGGCACCGTAGAGCCGGTCGTAGCCGCGTTCGCCCAGCCAGTTGCGCGCGTCGCTGTCGAACTGGATGTGGACGTTCTGATCGGCCAACTGCAGTTCGAGCTGGAGGATGAACTTGTCCACCACCCGGCTGATGACCGCAGGCGGCAGGTAGGAGAACGGCACGATGGCGTCGAGCCGGTTGCGGAATTCCGGTGAGAACATCTGCTTGACCGCTTCTTCGCCGGCATCTTCCTTGGAGATGTCGCCGAAGCCGATGCCGGCCCGGGTCATGTCCGAAGCGCCGGCATTGGTGGTCATCACCAGCACGACGTTGCGAAAATCGACGGTCTTGCCGTGGTGATCGGTCAGGCGGCCATTGTCCATCACCTGCAGCAGGATATTGAACAAGTCGGCGTGTGCCTTTTCGATCTCGTCGAGCAACAGCACGCAATGCGGCTGCTGGTCGATGGCGTCGGTGAGGAGGCCGCCCTGGTCGAAGCCGACATAGCCGGGGGGCGCGCCGATCAGCCGCGAGATGCTGTGGCGCTCCATATATTCGGACATGTCGAAGCGTTGCAGCGGGATGCCCATGATGTTGGCCAGCTGGCGCGCGACTTCGGTCTTGCCGACACCGGTCGGGCCGGAGAACAGGAAGCTGCCGATCGGCTTGTCGGGATCACGCAGGCCGGCGCGGCTGAGCTTCATGGCGCTGGACAGCACCTCGATCGCCTTGTCCTGGCCAAACACCACGCGTTTCAGGTCGCGCTCGAGATGTTCGAGCTGCTTCTTGTCGTCGCTGGACACCGATTTGGGCGGGATGCGCGCCATCGTGGCGATGACCTGCTCGATCTCACGCGAGGTGATGATCTTCTTGCGCTTGGACAGCGGCACCAGCATCTGCATCGCGCCCACCTCGTCGATCACGTCGATCGCCTTGTCGGGCAGCTTGCGGTCATTGATATAGCGCGCCGACAATTCCACCGCGGTCTTTATCGCATCGGGGGTGTATTTGACCTTGTGATGGTCTTCGAAGGCAGTCCGAAGCCCGCGCAGGATCTTGATCGTATCCTCTATCGTCGGCTCGTTGACGTCGATCTTCTGGAACCGCCGCAGCAGCGCGCGATCCTTTTCGAAGTGGTTGCGAAATTCCTTGTAAGTGGTCGAGCCGATGCAGCGGATGGTGCCGCCCGACAGAGCCGGTTTCAGCAGGTTGGAGGCGTCCATCGCTCCGCCGCTGGTCGCGCCCGCGCCGATCACGGTGTGAATCTCGTCGATGAACAGGATCGCGTGCGGCATTTTTTCGAGTTCGTTGACGACCTGCTTCAGCCGCTCCTCGAAATCGCCGCGGTAGCGCGTGCCCGCCAACAGGCTGCCCATGTCGAGCGAATAGATCACCGCCTCGGTCAGCACCTCGGGCACTTCGCCTTCGACGATCTTGCGCGCCAGCCCTTCGGCGATCGCGGTCTTGCCGACGCCGGGATCGCCGACATAGAGCGGGTTGTTCTTGCTGCGGCGGCACAGGATCTGGATGGTGCGATCGACCTCGGGCCCGCGTCCGATCAGCGGATCGACCTTGCCGGCCAGCGCCTTGTCGTTGAGGTTGACGGTGAACTGGTCGAGCGCCGAATCCTTCTTGTTGCTGCTGGCCTTGGGTTCGGCCTTGTCCTCGGTATGATGCGGCTCGGCATCGGCGCCCTTCGGGCTCTTGTCCTCGATCCGCCGTCCGCCCTTGCCGATGCCGTGGCTGATATAGCTGACCGCATCGAGCCGGCTCATGTCCTGCTGCTGCAGGAAATAGACCGCATAGGAATCGCGCTCGGAAAACAGCGCAACCAGCACATTGGCGCCGGTGACGGTATCCTTGCCCGAGGATTGGACATGCAGGATAGCGCGCTGGATCACGCGCTGGAAACCGGCGGTGGGGGCGGGGTCACCCTTCTCCTTGGTTTTCAGCGACTGGTATTCCTGGTCGAGATATTGGCGCACGACATCGCCAAGATCGCCGAGATCGACGCCGCACGCGGTCATCACTTGCGCCGCGTCGGCATCGTCGATCAGCGCCAGCAGCAAATGCTCCAGCGTGGCATATTCGTGGCTGCGTTCCGACGCCTGAGCGAGCGCCGCATGCAGGGTTTTTTCAAGACTTTGGGCGAAACTGGGCATTGGGCACCTTCGCTAGCTGAAGCAGCGCCGGCAATGGCCGATGCTACGGTTTTGGATGTAAGCTGGCTGGCTTATCCAACCATATATGGGGCGCCCCGACGCTTTGACGAGGGGGTCACGAGGCGGTCGCAGACTCATGATGCGCTTCCGGCAGGCTTGCGTCCAAAGAGCGCATCGGCGGCTATGCGATGCGCCGCGGATTTCTGCCGATGCGCCTGGACCCGTATGATTTCCGCTTCGAGCAACGCCACGCGCGCGTCGAGTTCGTCGAGAGAATAACGGTCCAGGCTCTCGAGGCCGAGCTTGTGAGCGGCGTCTCCGCGAGAGCCAATCCAACCAGCCGGGGGATCATCGCCTTCCATTGCAGTGCAGCATCCACCGGCTTTCGCTTGCTGTCAACCGCGGGCGGCGTTAGGTAGTGGGTCAGTTTGAAAATGATCTGCGATCGGGCTAAACGCGCAGAGGTTTGAACAAGCCAATTATACATGCGAGATTGCAGACCGATATCTGCACATGTGTTCGTTCAAAAAACCCGCAACCTTCGTACAGGCGTCCGCCTTCTGTAAATATTCCTCGCACGCTATCGAAGCGCTCAAGTCCCGCACCCAAATCGATCGCCTCATCAATGCCATTATGGAGGTGCTGAAGAACCGCGCAGTCAAGGCGACGAAGTTGACGATCTTGATGGGGGTCCGTGGGCAAGTTGCCGTTTTCAGGAACAGGTAAACCGGCAGCTTTTTGGTGTTCCAGAAACTGGTGATGAGCGGCCTTAAACACTTCCACGTTTTCGCGATTGGCCAAATCTAGACAATTACCCAAATCAATGAGGTTCTGTCGCAAACCTTGCGTTATGTCGTGACTGGGTCTTTGAAAGAGTAAA
>CAXTOI010000338.1:0-3180 GCA_964245645.1 uncultured Novosphingobium sp.
TCCGCAGGGCTGGCAACGCAATCGAGAACAGCAGATCTGGCAGGCGGAGGAGTGGGTTCGGGAGTGCTATTCATTTCCGTGCCTTATTCACCACCGCCGAAGGCCGCATAACCGATCAGGTGCATGTCGCGCAATGCCCACGCAGTTCGATGACCGGGCGCACATCGGCAAAGCCGGCCTTGCCTGCGGCGCGGACCAGATTTTCGGTCAAGCGATCGTCATCGATGTGCACCACTTGCCCGCAACTGTCGCAGATCAGGAATATGCAGTCGTGCCGGCAGCCGGGGTGGCTGTTGGCGATATAGGCGTTGGCGCTTTCGACCCGGCGGGCCAGATTGGTGCGCACGAACAGGTCGAGAATGCGATAGACGCTGTTCGGGGCGACACGCTTGCTGCGCGCTGCCGAGACGCGCTCGGCGATGTCGTAAGCCGATACCGGCCGTTCGCAACCGGCCAGCGCGGCGAAGACGTCGCCGCGCATCGCCGTCCACTGTTCGCCCGACGCCAGCAGCGCGCCTTGCGCCGCTTCGACCAGGCCGGCGCCTGAATGTTCATGATGATGGTGATTGGACCCGACCATCGGCGCGATATGAACCGCGCAGGCGGCGCAATCAACCCCGCGTAAAGCTTGCGTGATACTCGGTGGGGAACAGCCGCTTCAGCGCGTCGATCCGGGGCACATCCCAGGCGACCGTGTAGGGGTAATCGGGGTTATTGGCCATGAAGTCCTGATGATCGGCCGCTGCCGGATAGAACTGGCGATAGCTCTCGATCGCGGTAACGAGCGGCCGGTCCCACAAGCCCGAGGCGCGCAACTGAGCAAGGTAAGCGGTCGCAACGCGGCGCTGTTCGGCGTTCATCGGCACGATCGCCGACCGGTACTGGGTGCCCATATCAGGGCCTTGGCCGCCGCGCTGCGTCGGGTCGGCGACGACCGAGAAATAGATGCGCAGCAACTGGTCATAGCGGATTTTAGCGGGATCATAAGTCACGCGCACCGACTCGGCATGACCGGTGTCGCCTTCGGACACCCGCTCGTATTGTGCGGTATCGGCCGAACCGCCGTGGAAACCGGAGACGGCGCTGGTGACGCCGACCACGTGGCTGAACACGCCTTCGACACCCCAGTAGCAACCGCCAGCGAAGATCGCCTGTGCTTTGCCGCCGGTTTCATGCGCGACTGCCGCAGGTGCGGGAGCATTGACGAAGTTTTCCAGCGGCGCAGCCGACAGCGCCTGTTGGCAGCCACTGGCCAGTGACAAGGCCAGGATGGCACCGGCCAAGCGGTTGCGTGAGAAACGCATCACTGAACCGGCGCGGCGATGGCGGCGGGAAACAGCTGATCGCTCAGGTCGGGAACCCGGTCATGGCCGACGGTGAAGGCAATGGCGATGGCGCCGAGCACGAAGCCTACAGCGAAGGAGCGAACGGTCTGGCGGGTGGTGTTCATGGGCAGGTTATCGCTATCCCGGAATGAATGAAGTCTGACCAGCGGTGGTAAACCCGGTTGGTCGCGAAGCACGTCTATGCACTAACTTTATCCAGGATATACGGACCGCCTGCCCGATCGGACCAGTCACAAAGTGTAACGATCGATCTTGTGCGACGTTTGTTTGCTGACATCGGCCTGAGGCAGACCGCTCATAAACATGTTCAGCGGGTTAACAGCCTGCTGTCGTCACCTGGAATCGGGAATACTCAAATGCCGAATGCCGATCCGCTCGAAGCCGGCTGTCGCTGACCGCAGGCCTATTTCGACGGCACTGGCATGTCCTGAACGGCCACGATCTGCCATTTTCCGTTTCTCTTGAGCAGTGTATCCGTCCAGACGAGGGTTCGCGTCGCGTATGTGCCCGTCGATCCCATTATCGATGCGCTTTCCCTGCCGTAGATTATGGCGGTATCCGGCCGCACAAAGCGGACTTTGGCACCGATCAGCTTGCAACCTTGCTGTGGTGCGGCCTTAGGCCCAGCTTTGTTCGCCAGCATATCGGCTTTGGTGTAAAGCGCGCCCCTCGGGCTAGTGCCGACAAAGTCGTCGGCTATGAATCTGTGGACGAAGGCTTCGGTCGCGGCATCGACGGCATTGCTCGGCGTACAGTCCAGCATCGCCCAGATCCGCTCCTGCGCGACGAGCAGTTTGGCAAGCGGATCGTTCTGGGCTGCCCATCCGCCCTGAGTACCCTGCTGTGCCGACGCGAGGCCGGGAAGCGCAATTGCAATGGCCAAAGCCAATGAACGGATCGATGTCCGAAGAGCGACAAGACGTTCTGTTTTCATAAGATCCCCTTCCTGCATGCTGTTCAAAAAACCGTACATGGACCCAAAGGGCCTTAACAGCCCTAATGGCGGAAGTGGCGCATTCCGGTGAACAGCATGGCCAGGCCGGCTGCGTCTGCCGCGGCGATCACTTCGTCATCGCGGATCGAGCCGCCGGGCTGGATCACCGCGGTCGCGCCGGCCTCCACCGCGGCGAGCAGGCCGTCGGCGAAGGGGAAGAATGCGTCCGATGCCGCCGCGCTACCCTGCGTGCGCGGCGCGGCCCATCCGTTAGTCGCGGCGGCTTCCTGCGCTTTCATCGCCGCGATGCGCGAGCTGTCGCGGCGGTTCATCTGGCCGGCGCCGATGCCTGTGGTCACGCCATCGCGAGCGTAGACGATAGCGTTGCTCTTGACATGCTTGGCGACAGTCCAGGCGAACAGGCAGTCGGACAGCTCCTGCTCGCTGGGTGCGCGGGTGGTGACCAGCTTGAGCTGTTCGCGGGAGATATGGCCGTTGTCGCGTTCCTGTACCAGCACGCCGCCGGCGATGATTCGCGTCGTCAGCCCGGTGCGCGCGGGATCGGGCAGGTCGCCGGTAAGGAGCAGCCGCAGGTTCTTTTTGCGCGCGAATATGGCACAGGCATCATCGTCGGCGTCTGGAGCGACGACGACTTCGGTGAAGATGCCGCTGATCGCTTCCGCCGTCTGCCCGTCTAGCGGGCGATTGACCGCAATGATGCCGCCGAAGGCTGATACCGAATCGCAGTGCAGCGCGGCTTCGTAAGCTGCGACCAGCGTTTCGGCAGTGGCGACGCCGCAGGGGTTGGCATGCTTGACGATCACTACCGTCGGCGGGCCATCGCGGAATTCGGCGACCAGTTCCAGCGCGGCATCGGCGTCGTTGTAATTGTTGTAGGAC
>CAXTOI010000338.1:3190-4513 GCA_964245645.1 uncultured Novosphingobium sp.
GCCCTGCACTTGCCGCGCGCCGGCAATGCCCGTGTGCGGGCCGTTGGGCAGATATAGCGCCGCGCGTTGGTGCGGATTTTCGCCGTAGCGCAGCTCGGTTGCCAGCGTCGATGCCATTACCCGGACCGGGGCGAAGACCTCGCGCTGATCGACCCTGCTGAACCATTGGCTGATCGCAGCATCATAGGCGGCGGTGGCGGCATAGGCCTTGGCGGCCAGCTTGCGGCGGTCGTCAAGCGTGGTGGAGCCGCCCGCGACCAGCACATAGTCGCCCGGATCGGTGACGATGGCGACATGGGCATGGTTCTTGGCTGCCGAGCGGACCATCGCCGGGCCGCCGATGTCGATATTCTCGATCACTTCGTCCCGGCCCGCGCCCTTGGCCACGGTCTGCGCGAAGGGATAGAGGTTGACCACCACAAGGTCGATCGCGCCGATGCCATGCGCGGCCATCGCCGCGACATGCCCCGGATTGTCGCGCACCGCCAGCAAGCCGCCGTGGACCTTGGGGTGGAGCGTCTTGACCCGGCCATCCATCATCTCGGGAAATCCGGTCAGGTCGGCGACATCGCGCACCGTCAGCCCGGCTTCGCGCAGGGCCCTGGCGGTGCCGCCGGTGGAGACCAGCTCGACCCCGCGCCCGGCGAGCGCCCGGCCGAGATCGACCAGCCCCGATTTGTCCGACACCGACAACAGCGCGCGGCGGATGACGACTTCGCTCATGGGATCATCCTGTCTTCCTGAGCGTCCAGGCGAACGCGCCGCCGCCGCGCGATATCATGCCCTGGATCACCAGCTGCTGGATCGGCACCGGGAGGCCCTGGCCATCGGCCCAGATGCTTTCCTCGATCGTGATTTCGCCACTGTCGAGCAGGAACTGCCAATAGCTGCCGTCGGGTAGCGCCAGTCCGGCGGTCAGCCCATCGTCGGCGACGCCGGCGTCGATGCCCGGCCCAAGGTGGAAGCGCAAGGCGTAAGCGACCTTGCCGCGCCTGGCCTTCGCCTTGCCGACCAGCAGATCCTCGGCGCGCAATTCGGCGCCATCGTCGCGCAGGACCAGGATGCGGCGGTGCGTGAGGCCGTAGCGGCCGACGTAGCCATCGTGGCTGGCCTCCAGCCGGGTCGCGCCGAACCGCCCGCCCGCCTGCGCGCGATCAAGCGTGCTGCGATCGACTTCGACCTCGGAGACCCCGGCCCCCAGCTTGCCGTTGATGAGCACCGCGGTGGAATTGGCGTTGTCGAGCACCAGCGTGGAATGCGCGGCGGTGGCGCGCAGGCCCTGTTCGAGGCGGACCGGCATCAGCCCGCCCGCCGCCCCCGCGC
>CAXTOI010000339.1:0-4504 GCA_964245645.1 uncultured Novosphingobium sp.
ATCATGCGCCGATCGTGCCGCTGGTCGCGCTGCGCCATCCAACCTTTCGCAGCGTGGCGTTCGGTGCAGGCTTCCTCATGCGCCTGCCGTTCATGGGGCAGGCGCTGCTGCTGCCATTGTATTTCCAGGTCGGTTTCGGGCTGTCCCCGGTTGCCACCGGACTGATCCTGCTTGCGCAGAACCTGGGCGACCTGATGTTGAAGCCGATCGCGGGCCGGGCGTTGCGCCGCATGGGCTTTCGCCTGGCGCTGACGACCGGCACGGTGACGATGATGGGGGCCTTTGCCGCGGTCGTGCTGCTGCATCCGGCCATGTCGTTGTGGCTGTTGTGCCTGGCCATGCTGGGGGTCGGTGCGGCGCGGTCCATTGCGTTCACGGCGATGGTGGCGCTGACCTTTGCCGATGTCGAGCCAGGGGAGTTGGGCGGGGCAACCGTGCTCAACAATTTGGCCAACTCCTTGTCGGCGGCGCTGGGCATCTCGCTGGCGTCGCTGGTGCTCAACGCCTCGCTTGGGCCGGGTGGAGCGGCGGGCGGCCTGGACGCTTATCGGCTGGCCATCCTGGTGCTTGCCGCGACCGGATCTTTGGCGATTCCCTTGTTTGCGCGACTGCCGCGCGGCGCCGGGGCGGAGGTGAGCGGGCACCGGCTAAAGCCTGCCGGCGAGGTCTGATCCGTGCCGAAAACCGGCACGGCGTTTAGCTGCCGGCCTCGGCCAGGTGCGTATTCAAAGCCAGTTCGGCCAACCGTCCGGCGCTTTCCGGATCGCGCGGCGCAAACAGGATCAACCGCTGGCCCGGCACTTCCTCCACCCCATAGGAGGTATGCCAGAAACCGATCGTGCCGACCCCGGGCATCAGCGCAATGTTGCTATGCTCGGAATAAGGCAAAATCGTCGAGCATTGCCAGTATTCACGAAACAGTTCGGATTGCTCCATCATTTCGGTAATGATCGCATCGAAGATCTCGGGCTGCGAGGTGCGGCTGTAATCCCATTTGAAACGGGCAACTAGACGTTGGCCCATCTCACGGAAATGCGCCGGGTCATTGCGATAGCGGTCGCTCAGCATCAGGATCTTGAACAGGTTGCGCTCGCCGCGCGGCAGCGGGCCATAGTCACGAAAGGCGCGCGCGACCAGCTCGTTCCAACCCACTACCGTCCAATCTTCCACGATGACGAGCGCGGGAATGGACAAGCTGTCCATCAGATGCTGCGTCGCCGGGCGGATCGTCTCGTCGACCCGTGTGGCCAGCGGCGGCGGGCGGTGCTGCGCCAGCGCAAACAGGAATTCGCGCTCGTTCGCATCGAGTCGCAAGGTGCGGCCGAGCCGTTCGATCATCGGCGCCGACAATTGCACTTCGCGCCCCTGCTCAAACCACGTATACCAGGTGATGCTCATCCCGGCGAGCGCGGCGACCTCCTCGCGGCGCAGGCCCTTGGTGCGGCGGCGTTCGCCCGCGGGCAGGCCCAAGTCGCCGGGCGACAAGCGCGCGCGGGCCGACTTCAGAAAGCGCGAGAGTTCGTCACGGTGCGCCATGCCTATCCAGTTACTCCCAATGATGGCAGATCGTACCGTCTGGTCCGCCTGGTTTCATTCTGCGACTAATCCTGTCGAAGCGCGAGCGAAAACGCATGTTGCGCCCGAATGGGAGAGTTCACATGGCCGAGAAGGTCTTCATCACGTGTGCGGTGACCGGTAGTTCGCCGATGCCGTCACACCCCAACTTTCCTTTTCGCCCGGAGCATGTCGCGGCCGAGGCCCTGGCGGCAGCGGCAGCGGGTGCAGCGATCATCCATATCCATGTGCTCGATGCCGAGACCGGCGTGCCGAGCCAGGCGCGCGACGATTACCGGCAGGTGGTGCGTCTCATTCGCGAAAAGAACGACGCGGTGATCCTGAACGTCACCACTGGCCCCGGCTGCACCTGGATGCAGAGCGAGGACGATCCGGCGATCGCCGGGCCTGGCACCTTGATGTTCACCGCCGAGCGCCGGCTGGAGCATATCCTCGCGCTCAAGCCCGATCTGTGCACGCTCGACATCTGTACGATGAACCTGTGGGGCGGGGTGGCGATCAACCTCGATCCGATGATCACCCGGATGGGCCACATGCTGCAGGACGCCGGCGTGATGCCGGAGATCGAATGTTTCGAGGCGGGCGATTTCGTGTTTGCCGACGACCTGATGGCCAAGGGTGCGATCCCGAAGAGTGTACCGTTCTCGTTCGTGCTGGGCACCAAATACGGTCTGCCCGCGACCCCCGACGCGATGATCTATGCGAAGAACCAGATCCCGCGCGGCGCGCGCTGGACGGGCTTCGGGGTCAGCCGGCATTCGTTCCCGATGGCGGCACAGGCCGTGCTGCTGGGCGGCAACGTGCGCGTCGGCTTCGAGGATACGATCTATCTGCGACGCGGCCAGATCGCAAACGACAATGCTGCGTTGGTGCATTGGGGCGTCGATCTGATCGACCGGTTGGGCGGCGAGATCGCCAGTGTCGAGGAAACGCGCCGGATGCTGGGCTTGGCGCATTGATCTGAACATACGAGAGAGGAACGACACATGGCACAAACGCCGAACAAGACTCCGATGGCCGATGTGCGCGGCAAGACCGCGTTCATTACCGGCGGCGCCAACGGCATCGGCCTGGGCATCGCCCGCGCCCTGGTGCAAGCGGGGGCGAATGTGGTGGTCGCGGATATCCGCGAGCCGTCGCTGGCCGACGCGAAGGCCTTGCTGGGCGCCGACACCCAGGTCGAGACAGTGCAGCTCGATGTGACCGATCGCGCCGCCTATGCGCGCGCCGCCGATGCGGCCGAGGCGCGGTTCGGCAGGATTCACATGCTCATCGGCAATGCCGGCATCGGCGTGATGGGCCCGATCCTGGAGACGAAATACGACGATTGGGATTGGGCGATGGGGGTCAATTTCGGCGGCGTCATCAACGGCCTCGTCACCATCCTGCCGCGCATCAAGGCACATGGCGAGGGCGGCCAGGTCGTCACCACTTCGTCGCAAGCCGCGCTGATCCCCATCCCGTTCACCGCAACCTACACGGCGGCCAAGGCGGCAGTGCTGGGGCTGATGGAATCGATTCGGGGCGAGCTGGCGGCCGAGAATATCGGCGTGTCGGCGTTCCTGCCCGGGCCGGTCCAGTCGAACATCGCGATGTCCGGTGAATTGCGGCCCGACCAGTTCAAGCAGGACAGCGGCTATATCGAAAAGGAGGCGCAGCTGGAGCAGCGCCCGATCTCACCACTATGGATGACGCAGGACGAGGTAGGCGAGCGCGTGCTGGCGGGCATCCGCGCGAATGACCTGTACATCCTGACGCACCCGGAATTCACCGAAGGCATGCGCACGCGCTTTGCAGCGATCCTGGCATCGATGCCCGACGAGGCGATCAATCACGAGCGCGCCGGCGCCATCGGCTTTCTGCTGGGCAACCCGGTGTTCGACGAACAGCTGGCAGCGCGTCGCAAGGAGCAGCCGGCATGACCCGGGTAGCAGGGCGCACCGCCTTCATCACCGGCGGCGGATCGGGTGTGGCGCTGGGTCAAGCGAAGGTGTTCGCCGCCGCCGGCTGCAAGGTCGCGATCGCCGATGTCCGGCAGGATCATCTCGACGAGGCGATGGCCTATTTCGCCGCCACGCCGTTCACGGTGATGCCGGTGAAGCTGGATATCACCGATCGAGTTGCCTATGCCGCCGCCGCCGACGCGGTCGAGGCGCAACTCGGCCCGGTCGAGCTCCTGTTCAACACCGCCGGCGTTTCGATCTTCGGACCGTTGCAGAATGCCACATACGACGATTGGGACTGGCAGCTCGACGTCAATCTGAAAGGGGTGATCAACGGTATCCAAACTTTCGTGCCCCGCATGATCGCGCGTGGGAACGGTGGCCATATCATTAACACCGCGTCGATGTCGGCCTTTGTCGCGCTGAAGGGCACCGGCATTTATTGCACGTCGAAGATGGCCATCCGCGGGCTTTCCGAATGCCTGGCGCTCGATCTCGAGGATCATGGCATCGGCGTGTCGATGCTGTGCCCGGGCGCGGTCAACACCAACATCCACGAGGCGGTGCTGACGCGTCCAGCCCATCAGCTAAATACCGGCTATTACGGCGCCGATCCGGCGATGCTGGCGAACCTGAAGCGGGTAATCGAAGTGGGCATGGAACCCGAGACACTGGCCGAATATGTGCTGACAGGGGTACAAGCGAATGAGCTTTACATCCTGCCCTATCCCGAATTCCGGGGTACGCTCGAGGACATCCACACGCGGGTAATGGCGGCGGTGGCCAACCCGGAAGACGATCCCGAATACGAGGCGCGCGTTGCGCATGGGGTGCCAGGCGGACAGAAGAAGGCCGGGAATTGAGCTGAGCCGGGCCCGCGTGTCGATGAACAGGTGACAGAAAAGGTGCGGGGGGCCGACCCCGCGGGGTGCCCCGCGGTTTTGGGGGGGGGCCCGACGGCCACCTCACAGGCCGGCTTGCGGTGT
>CAXTOI010000340.1:0-4176 GCA_964245645.1 uncultured Novosphingobium sp.
TGGGTGAACAAATCGCGAATCTGGGCCGGTTTGGACTCGTTTCGTTTTTGCAACGATTCTATTTCGTTCATGCATATGCGATAGCCCTGCCCTCTCGGGGGAGGAGTTCTACCGCCTCGATCCACGCGGGCCTCGTCTCTCGCGCGCGGCGAGCGCCAGACTGGGCTCTTCGAGCGTCGCGATGGCATCGAGATAACGCCAGCCTGCCTCGGTCTGAGCGGGACAGACCAAATGAAGAACTGCGTCGCGATCGAAGCGGCCGATCGGCTGACCTCGCGACCATTGCGCCGGATCGATATCGACGGCCGATCTGATGATGCGCGGGATGTCGGACCAGCCCAACTCCGCCTGACGCGAGACGACGTCGTGGCAGAAGACGATGTCGAATGGCGGTCCATCGCTGTTCTGGCTCGGCCGCTGCTCGTTGACAAAAATCGAAATCCGCAAGCGTGACGTGAAATCGCGCGCTGCCTCACTCGCATGCAGGCCATCTTGCTGCAGTTCGCGCTGGACGAGTTGCTGGTAGAGTGCATGCAGCTGATCACCATCGGTATGGCGCAGCACCACCTGGCACATCGCCTCCTCGTCATTGCGTTCAGCATCCTTGCGAACCGCGTCGACAACGGCTTAAGGAAGCGCAGCAGCATCGCAGTTAACAGGACAATCGAGAGATTGTCGCGCTGGTGTGGTTGGAGCCGAAGATAATCCTGGGCGAGATCGGCGATCTGCCGTGCGGCCGTCATGCGCCACGTCAAAGACAAGCCAACGCCCATGGCCAACTGGATCAGAAAGCTCGCGGAGAAGAAACCGTTCCGAGTGATCTCCGTGGCGCTCGCCAACAAACTCGCCCGGATCGCATGGGTCGTGCTGACGCGAAAGGAAGCTTACCGGCCCTACGAACTCACCGCCTGAAGATACCCGAACACACGAATGGGCAACGGCAGTCGATGATGAGTAACGATCGAGCCAATGGTGAAACAAACCCGTCTGATTCAATGCGCTGCAAAAGCGCGTCAACTTGATCAGGGACCTCGCCGGCGGATTTCCATCAGGGCCAGCGGCCTTCATAACACCGCACAAACAGGCCGGACATATGAAAGCAACCGATCAAACCAAACCCCGACAAAACCCTTGCCATAGGGGGCGTCCACATATGAGCGCACTCAGCGCGGTATGGAGCCAACTCCGCGCGCCAGCGCTTTGGCCGGACCGCTGCGTGCGGCATTGGCTGATCTGCGCGCTGTGATCGAGCCTCCAGAGGCCTTCGATCCGAAGGTCTCTGGGCGCACTTTCAGGCTGTGCGGCGGCAACTACGTCGGGATGACGGTCTTGCCCACTCTGATGGCCAAACTCGCTGACATTGCTCCACGCGTGGATGTGCGCTTTAGGTTCATTGAAAAGGATGGAATCTGAGTTGTCTGGACGATAGCCAGATCGATTTGGCGATGATGGTCGCCGATCCGCTTCCGACCCGCTTTGCCGCAGAAACGCTCTTCACCGAGCGTTTTGTCTGCGCCGTGCGTCCAGATCACCCGATCTTCTCGGCGCAGATGACCTTGGTTGCTTACGCCGCGGCCAACCACCTGCTGATTACCGAGCGCGCCGACCCGACGGGACATGTCGATGGGCTGCTCGCTGAAAAGGGGCTATCGCGTCGAGTCGCTGTCACCGTGCCGAGCGCTGCTTTGGTCGGCACCATCTTGAAAGCTACCAACTTGGTTGCCACCGTGGGAGCCCGCGCCGGGCAGCGAATGGCCGCTGATGGCGGGTTACGTTTGCTCGAATTGCCGTTTGAGACCAAACCCTGGCGCATGTCCTTGATCTGGCTGGCTCGTAATGCTGGAGACGAGGGGCTGGCCTGGATGCGAGCGCAGCTCTTGGACGCCGCCGGGACCTCCATCTCTTAGCTCGTCGTTTGCATGCGCTGGCGTTGGAACCGCAGGATAGCGCGTGCTTGGAAAATCAGGAACTCCTGGGATAGCTAACTCGCTTTGGGGCCTCGTAAAATCGGATGAAAATGCTGGTTTCCCGGTAGCTTGGTAGCGTCGGCGACAAGACATATTTGCAACGCTGGAAAGGCCGTGTCTAGCCCCGACCTGCGTTGATCCACAAATGTGAAATTTGTCAGCAAATGGGCACGGCAATGGTGCGATCTGTGAGGTCGGCTGCGCGGAACTTGCCGCACATAGTCTGCCGGGATCGCCGCCGATGTGCTGATCGCACAAATGGCAAGGTGACGACCCACGACCCCATATCCACATGATCGTGCCTGGCGGTGGCATCGCACGCGACGGCACCCGCTGGATATTATCCCGCCCGGCGTGCCTCTTGCCGGTGCGGGTGCTAGGCAGGCTGTTCCGCCGCTTGTTCCTGATCCGGTTCATGGCGCTGCGCGAGGCCGGGCATCTCGCCTTCTTCGTCGGCAGCATAGCGCACCTTGCCGGCCGCCCGGCCTTCTTACGCCGCCTGTCGGCCGGTCAGGAAGAAGAACTGGGTCTACGCCAAGCCGCTATTCACGGGGCCTCAAGCAGTGCTTGCCTACCTGTCGCGCTACACGCACCGAGTCGCCATCTCGAACAGCCGCCTGCTCAGCTTTGACGAGACCGGGGTGACGTTCCGCTACAAGGATTATCGCCGCGACGGCGCCGACCGCCAGCAGACCATGACGCTCACCGCCGACGAGTTCGTCCGCCGCGTCCTGCTTCACGTGCTGCCAAAAGGCTTTCACCGCATCCGCCACTAAGGCCTTCTCGCCGGCGTCACCCGCCAGTTCCTGACAAGTCTGCTGGCCTCTTTTTGAAATGCGATTGCCTTGGTTGATTGATCGCTCCGGGGTTGCCCTGAAGCTTTGCGTGAAGCAGGACGGCGTTCGCCTGTTGCGATGACAGGATAGAACGAGGACCAGGATGGCAAGCACCAGAGGCGGCAAGGATATCGGCCGGAAAGGGCAGAACACGCGGCGCAAGATCATCGACGGCACTGTCGCCCTGCTCGAGACGATGAGCCTGCGGGATCTGCGCGTGGCCGAAGTCGCCCGTGCGGTGGGCACGTCGCCTGCTTCGTTCTACGTCTATTTTTCCGATGTCAGCGAAGTGGTGCTGGCGGCC
Organism: uncultured Novosphingobium sp.; assembly: GCA_964245645.1. GTDB lineage: Bacteria > Pseudomonadota > Alphaproteobacteria > Sphingomonadales > Sphingomonadaceae > Novosphingobium. Next base: position 3,108 of record CAXTOI010000340.1, read on the forward strand.
ATCAACGAGCTGTCGCAAAGTACGCCGGAGATCCTCGCGCTGCTGGGCGACGAATGGACTGCCGTGACTGGCGCGGCACTGGCGCAGACCATGGTTGAAATGCACTGCGCTTATTGGAATGCGCATCGCACGCTGTTCCGCATCCGCAATCTTGCCGCCGAAGAAGGCGACCAGCGCTTCGTCGACTCGCGCGCCAGATCGATGCTTCCGCTGGTGGTTGCCATATCGCGCAAGATCGAGATCGCCCAGCGCAGCGGATCGGTGCCGGCCGGGCTTCATCCGCTCGCCACATCGGGGGTCATCGTCGCCATGCTGGAGCGGGTGGCGGCGATCATGCCCGATACCGCGCGGCAGTTCCTGCCGACCGACATGGTGGACGCGACCGCATTCATCATGGCCAGGATGCTCAACACTGCGCTGTGAGCCGCTCGGCAAAGGCGATTGCCAAGCTTGGCGCCTGCTGCCAATAAACTGACGCACCATCATGTATCGATCGATAGTGCCGGGCCATGTCGGGAGGATCAGGAATGAAGGCGGCAGGACCTGCGCCGTTCGCCGGCAGAGCAGCGATTACCGGCATCGGCGTGGCGAAACCCGGGCGCAAGACCATGCGCCCGCCGATGGACATGCTGACCGATGCCGCGCTGGCCGCGATAGCCGATGCCGGGCTCACCCGCGCGGATATCGACGGCGTGGCGACCTATCCCGGCCGCGTGGGCGGGCCGACCGGAATGGCGCCGGTGGGATCGGTCGAAGCGATCAACGCGCTGGGGCTCAAAGTCCGCTGGCATAGCGGCGGCGGCGAAGGGGCCGCGCAGATCTCGCAATTGATGATCGCGGCGATGGCGGTCGCCACCGGCCAGGCCCGCCACGTCCTGGTGTTTCGCTGCCTGAATGAAAGCAGCGCGCAGGTCGCCGGACGGCGCGGAATTGGCGAGGGCGAGGCGGCGGCGATCGGCGGCTGGCTGTCGTGGCTGGTGCCGATGGGCGCGGTATCGGCCGCGAACTGGGCGGCGATGTATGCGGACCGCATCATGTACGAATACGGCATGACGCGCGAGCAACTGGG
>CAXTOI010000340.1:4186-4487 GCA_964245645.1 uncultured Novosphingobium sp.
GGCACCCAGGCGGTGATCCAGCGCGAATATGCGCAGCACGATCCCAACGCGATCATGCACGGCAAACCGCTGACCATGGACGATTATCTGTCCGCCCGAATGATTTCCGACCCGCTGTGCCTGTTCGATTGCGACGTCCCGATCGATGGCGCCGCCGCGTTCATCGTCTCGGCCAGCGACGCTGCGCGCGATGGCCGGCAGCCGGCACTGCGAATCGAGGCGATCGGCGCGGGACTGACCGAGCCGTACACCTGGCATCAGCGCCCAGACCTGACCACCATGGCCTGCTGGGATGCCGCCG
>CAXTOI010000341.1:0-4485 GCA_964245645.1 uncultured Novosphingobium sp.
GATCAGGTCCAGCGGCAGGCCGACCGAGAGGTTCGAGCGCATGGTGGCATCGAACGACAACAGCCCGACCTTGACCGCCTCTTCCAGCGAAGTGCCCCAATTCAGCGTGCGGTCGAGGATCGGCTTGCCGTATTTGAGTTCGCCGATCTGCGCGAAGGGGCAATCGGGCAGGCATTCGATGAAATTTCCCTCGCTGTAGACCAGGTACAGCTTCAGCGGACCGCTGCCGACACGGCCGCCGACCAGAAGCGAGACGTCGATGTTGATCGAGCTGCCGGCCAGCGCGCGTGCGACGTTGCGGCGGGCCAGGATCAGCGCCTCGCCGACCAGCGAGACGGTGCGGAACATTGATGGCATGCGCGCGATGGTACGCCGCTCGCCCTCATCCGGATCGTGCGGATCGAGGCCTTCTTCGAGCAATGCGAGCATGTTCTGGGTGGTCGAGAGGCTCCCGGCGCTGGCGCAGACGATCAGGCGGTCGGGCGCGGACGCCAGCGTGTGGAGCTTTCGGAAGTTGGAGATATTGTCGATGCCGGCGTTGGTCCGCGTGTCGGCGATCAGCACGACGCCGGCCTCTGTGGTTATGCCCAGGCAATAGGTCATCGGTTCCCTCCGCTGCGACCCGGCTTTGCTGCCGGGTTCGCGGTGTTCGCGCTATTTGAACGGGTTAAGGCGCAGGGCTACGCCCTGGAGGCGGGGCGGAACCCAGTCCTTGATGAGATGATCGAACTTCACCTTGCGATCGATCCGGTCGATCGTGCCGGGGCGCGCCTGGAAGGTGGTGGTGCGCTGCTTGATGCCGGCGAGGTCGCCCACCGAGGTGTAGTAATAGGTGGCAATCGAGCGGCGGTCACGATCTTCGGGGCAGCTCAGCGGCGTGGGCTGGCCGTGAAAGCTGTCGAGCGAGGTGTTGAACACCACCGCCCGGCCCAATACCGGGGCGACGGACTTGATGCAGGATTGCATCGCTTGGTCCCACAGCTCCAGTTCGCCGCCATAGATGCTTTGCCAGCTGTCATTCAGGTAGACCAGCAGGTTGAGCCGGCGTTCGACATTCATCACGCCATGGATATTGAAATCGGCATGCACGCCGAGATGACCGCCGCGCCGGGTCAGGTGCAGCCCGCCGCCGACGAAATAGGGGTCGGCGATCAGACCTTCGATCCCGGTCATTTCTTCCAGGAAACCCAGAAAGGCCTGGCTGTTCAATTCCGACAGCACATTGCGCGTGGTGCCGAATTCCACCTCTTCGGGATTGAACTGGAACTTGAAGCGCTCCTGATCGCGATCGAAGAACTGCTTGCCGTCCAGCGCCGGGTAATTGGCGGCGATGCTGCGCAGCAGATCGGCATCGAGCAGATCGTCGATGACGATGTGCGGGAACGGGCTGTTGGTGCGGTACTCCTGCGCCAGCGCCTGCCCGGCGGCGCGGCACTGGTCTTCGTTGAAGGCGAGATAGTCACCGACTTTCGACATTGCCAGCACGGCCATGATTACGATACCCTTTAGTCAACAAGCCATTACGTGTAACAGTATAACCGATTTCGCGAAACTGCCCGCGGACGGCATAACCGATCAGCTACGAAATCTGTACTTCGCGGCTGCCTGCGACCTATACCAACATCGCTGCACAGGTCACCACGGTAATCGGCTTGCCTGACGGGACCGGCAACCGCGGCGCCGCGGACCTGTCGCTCATTCGGCGGCTATCGCTGCGGGCTTGAACAAGGTCGCATGCTCTGCGCGCAGCGCGGCCTTCTGGACCTTGCCCATGGCATTGCGCGGCAGGCTGTCGGTGATGAACACGCGGCGCGGCTGCTTGAACCGGGCGAGTTCGGTGGCGAGGGCTGCCAGGATATCGGCTTCGCCGATGTTGGCGCCCGGCTCGCGCGCGACGATCGCAACCACCGCCTCGCCCAGATCGGGGTGCGGCACGCCGATCACCGCTGACTCAACGACACCGGGCAGCGCGTCGATCGCTTCCTCGATCTCCTTCGGATAGATGTTCAAGCCGCCGCCGATGATCAGGTCTTTGGCGCGGCCGACCAGCGTGATCCGGCCCTCGCTGTCGCGCGTTGCGACATCGCCGGTGACGAACCAGCGACCGTCACGGAATTCCTGCGCGGTCTTTTCAGGATTGCGCCAATAGCCTTTGAACACATTGGGTCCGCGCACTTCCAGAACGCCCGGCTCGCCGAGTTCGACCGGCTGACCGGACCCGTCGCGCAGGCGCACCGAAACCTTGGGCAGCGGGAAGCCGACCGTGCCGGCGACGCGCTCGCCATCACAGGGATTCGAGGTGATCATCCCTGTCTCGGTCATGCCGTAGCGTTCGAGAATGCGCTGGCCGGTCTTTGCAGCGAAGCGTTCATGCGCTTCGGCGGGCAGCGGGGCCGAACCGGAAATGAACAGGCGCATCGGCCGGGTGGCGGCGCGGGTCAGCCCAGGGGCATCGATCAGGCGGGTGTAATGCGTCGGCACCCCCATCAGCACGGTCGCGCGGGCGAAGTCGGCGATCACCGCAGCGGGATCGAAATTCCGGTGAAACAGCACGCCGGCACCGGCCAGCAGCGCACCGTGCAAGGCGACGAACAGGCCGTGGACGTGGTAGATCGGCAGGATGTGGATCAGCACATCGTCCGGCTGCCACCCCCATAGATCTTTCAGCGTCGCGGCATTGCTGATGAGATTGCCGTGGCTGAGCATGGCGCCTTTCGATCGGCCAGTGGTGCCCGAGGTGTAGAGGATCGCGGCAAGGTCGTCGGTTGCGCGCAAGGCGACCGGCGCCGGTTGTTCGGGCAGATCGTCGAGCAGGCTGCCGGACCTGTCGCTGCCCAGCGTGACGACCGCCGCGGCATGGCCAAGCGCGGTTATCGCCGCTTCGTCGGGAGGGCGGCAAACCACCACGGCGGGCTCGGCATCGCTCAGGAAATAGGCCAGTTCGGCAGTGGTATAAGCGGTATTGAGGGGCACGAAGATCATCCCCGAGCGCAAGGCGGCAAGATAGAGCAACACGGCTTCGGCGGACTTGGCGACTTGCACGACGATGCGGTCGCCCGGTTTGCCGCCGAGCGCCGCCAGTCGCGCGGCGAGCCGGCCGGTTTCGCGGTCGAGGTCGGCAAAGCGCAGCAGCGGGGTATCGCCGGCGATCAGGAAGGGTTTGTCGTCTGCCGCCGCTGCAACCTCAAGGAAGCGGGCGAGCAGACTATGGTTGGTGATGTTGGTGGCCATGCGGTGGACTGCGCAGGATCGGCGCATGATGCAAGCCTCTTGCGCGGCGGACGGAACCGAAGCGGGCGCGGCTGGTTCCTTGCAGAGCCCCGCATCGGCGAGGCCCCCGGAGCGCATCATGACCACCACCAGTCTTCCCGTTCGCTATACCGTCGACGTCGAGACGACCTCCAAGGATGAGGCCGACAGCATCGCCGAGCTCAAGACCAGTTTCAGCAAGATCCTCGGGACGACATCGAGCGATTATGGCCGGGCGGTGCGCGGGGTTCATGCCAAGGGGCATGGGATCGTTCGCGGCACCCTGCATATCGCCGAAAACCTGCCGCCCGAACTGGCGCAGGGCCTGTTCGCCACCAGCGGCGACTATGAGGCGATCCTGCGCATTTCGACCGCGCCGGGAGATATTCTCGACGATGCCGTCAGTTCCCCGCGTGGGGTCGGGCTCAAGGTGCTGGGCGTACCGGGAACTTTGCTGAGCGATGTGGTCCAGGACGGCGCGCAGGATTTCCTGATGGTCAATGGCCCGGTATTCGGCGCGCCGACCCCGGCCGCCTTTGCCAAGAATCTCAAGCTGCTTGCCGGGACGACCGACAAGGCCGAAGGCGCCAAGGCCGCCTTGTCGGCGACGCTGCGCGTGATCGAAGGCGCGCTGGAAGCGGTGGGCGGCAAGTCGGCGCTGATTACCCAGCTGGGCGGCGCGCCGGAGGCCCATCCGCTGGGCGAGACCTATTATTCGCAGACCGCGCAACGCTTCGGTGAATATATGGCTAAATTTTCGCTGGTGCCGATTTCGCCGGGCCTCGTCGAACGCACCGGCGACAAGGTCAATGTCCAGGATCGACCGAACGCGTTGCGCCAGGATGTGTCCGAGGTCATTATTGAACAAGGCGGCACATGGGAGCTGCGCGCGCAGCTCTGCGTCGATCTGGATAAAATGCCGGTCGAGGACCCGACCGTGCTGTGGGATGAGAAGCTGAGCCCTTACCGGGCGGTGGCGACGCTTACCGTGGCTCCGCAGGTCGCCTGGACCAATGGTTCCAGCGAGGCGCAGGAAGATCGGCTGTCGTTCAATCCCTGGCACGGGCTCGAAGCACACCAGCCGCTCGGCGGGATCAATCGTGCGCGGCGGGAGCTATATGATTTTTCCGCCGATTTCCGCGCCGAATTCAACAAATGCCCGGTGCATGGCGTAAGGGCGCTGGCTGATCTGACTGATTGAGCCCCCTCTCCCAACCCTCTCCCCTGAAAGGGGAG
>CAXTOI010000342.1:0-4476 GCA_964245645.1 uncultured Novosphingobium sp.
AAACTCGCAAGGCTATGATCCATAACACTTTCAGAGTTTCGAATCAGACTCTAAGGTTGGACAAGAAGGATTTATAACTTCTGCAAGATTCAACGCGGTGCGAAGACTACGCTGACCGGCTTGGGGATCGCCAGCGTCCGATCGGTCGTGGCGAGCTTGCCCGAACGCGGATCGACCCGGAACTCGGTAATCAGGCTCGATGCCTCGTTGGCGACCAGCAGCCAATGCCCATCGGGCGACAGCGAAAAGCTCCACGGCGTCTTGCCGCCCGCGCCGACCTGCTGGACCTGGTTCAGCAGGCCGGAGTCGGGGCTTACCGCATAAACGACGAGGCTGTCGTTGTTGCGCGTCGAGACATAGAGAAAGCGGCCATCGCGCGAGAGCGCCAGTTCGGCCGCGCTGAGCTCGCCGGCGTAGTCAGCCGGAAAGGCGGATACCGTCTGGATGGCGTGCATGTGGCCTTCGGTCGCATCCCAGCCATACGCGGTGACCTGGCCGGTCAACTCGCTATCGATATAGACGACGCGCCCCGAGGGCGCGAAGGCGATGTGGCGCGGGCCCGAACCCGGTGGAGCGACCTCGAACGGTTTGGTCGCCGGAGTGAGCATGCGGGTGACGGGATCGAAGTGGTAAACAAAAATGCGGTCCGCGCCGAGATCGGCGGCGAGCAGGAAATGGCCGCCAGGTGCGATGGCGACGGCGTGGGCATGCGGCGATTTCTGGCGCGGACTGGGACCGGTGCCGACATCCTGCTGTCGGCTGGCAACCGGCGCCAGCGTGCCATCCGCCCCGATCGGCACCGCTGCCACCGTGCCGGTGCCGAAATTGGCGACGAACAGCGTGTGCGAGTGCGGATCGAGCGCGAGATGCGTGGCCCCGCCGCCGCCGGAACCGACCCGGTTGATGAGGGTCAGCTTGCCCGTCACCCGGTCTATTGCCAGGCTGTAGACGCCGGCTTCGGTCTTGCCGTCATTGCCTGTTTCGCTGACCGAATAGAGCACCGGCTTGTCGGGGTCGGCAACCTGCCAGGTCGGTCGATCGATCTCGGCGGCGAGCCCGAGTGGCTGCAGCTGGCCCGTCGCCGGGTCGAAGCGTGCCGCCCAGATGCCTTGTCCGGGGCCGCCGCCATGCGTTCCGAAATAGACGATCTGAGGGGGTTCCTTGCGCGTCTTGGCTGCCGTGGGGCAGGCCAAGGCCATGGCGGCGACGGATATCAGGGCCAGCGTGGTCATGCGGCGAAACATTGCTCGTCTCCTTTGGTCTGGGCGACCGCTTCGGGGAAATCGCAACCGCCCTTGGACAAATCAGAAATGCACACCCGCCGTCACGCCGTATGTGCGTGGCGGCGCGGCAACGCGGTTGTTGCCGGTCGATGTTGCATCGAGCTGCTCGCTGTACAGGGCGTTGGTCAGGTTCTTGCCCCAGACCTTGACCGACAGACGGTTGTCCGATGATGTCCAGGTGAGCGACGCATCGACGATATTGTAATGCGGCTCGCGGACATTGTTGCCCGGATCGACGTAATAGCCGTCGTTGTAATAATAGCTTCCCGCCAGCAGCAGCGGGCCAAACTTATACGTCGCGCCGAGGTTTGCGGTCCAATCAGGCGTGTCCTGCAGGCGCTTGCCGGTGGAATCGTAGGGGCTGATCACGGTGAACTGGAAGGTCGTCGGATCGATCGCGGTGGTGGTGGTATAGCCGTTGGGGAACGATTTGTAGCGATCGTGGATATAGCTGAAGCCGGCCGTCAGCGTCAGATCATGCGTCACCCGGGCCTGGGCATCGGCATCGAAGCCATAGCTGCGCGCGCCGCTGCCGTCGAACGGATACAGCACGCCATCCAGGATTTCGTTGATCTGGATGTTCTTGTAATCGTAGTAGAATGCAGCAGCGTTGAAGCGCACCCGGCGATCGAACAGGTCGGTCTTGAGGCCCGCTTCAAAGGCGTCGAGCGTCTCGGGCTTCAATTCCTCGGCCGGGATGATCTGCGGCACGAAGGAACCGCTCTTGAAGCCGCGGTTATACGAGATGTAGCCGAGCATTTCGGGCGAGAAGCGGTGATCGAGCGCAAAGCGCCACGTCAGCTTCTTGAAGCTTTTGCCGGCATCGGTGCTGGCCGGAAAGGTGCCGATGGGAGTTGCGGTGGCCGAACTGGCGGCTAGCGCCCGATCGTCGATCGTGTAGCGCAGGCCGGCGGTGAAGTGCGTCGCATCGCTGAGCGCGTAAGTACCCTGCGCGAAACCTGCGTAGGAGTTGAGCGTCTGCTTGCTGTCGATCGTGGCGACGATGGTGCCGAACGGCTGGGTGATCGTCGTCTGCAACGGATCGTAAGTGCCCCGCGACCAGAAATAATATGCCCCTGCCACCCATTTGAACGGGCCGGCTGCCGTCGAGAGCAGTTGCAGCTCCTGGCTGAACTGCTTGTCCTTTTGGGTCTGGTCGACCTCGACGAGCGACAATGGCGTCTGATCGCCGTCGATGATCGCATGCAGGTAGCTGTTGCGGTACGCGGTGATGCTGAGCAGCTGGACACCGGCGAAGTCGTGCGTACCGGTCAGGTTGACGCCATACTGCTTCGTCTTGAGGTAAGGCTGGATGTTCTGATCGATGTCGCGGGCGCCGCCCGGCGATGGCATCCCGAGCAGCGTGCCATCGACCGGGCGGATAGCCGGATCGGCACCCTGCAGATAGGAATAATCGCCCGAGAGGGTGAACTTGGTGGCCGCGTCGGGCTTCCACTGCAATTTGGCGCGCCCGGCATAATCGTGGTGCCGCTGCACCGGCGCGTTGTTGTAGAGGTTCCTGCCATAGCCGTCATGCTGGTTGTCGTAGATCCCGGCGAGGCTGGCAGACAGGGTGTCGGTCAGGCCGCCCGACAGATAGGCGTTGGCGCCGAAAGTGTGGTAATTGCCATAGGATATCGAAGCATCGCCGGTCGGCGTCTGGCTGGGCGCACGGGTGGTGACCTGGATCAGGCCGCCGGTGGCGTTGCGGCCGAACAGCGTGCCTTGCGGCCCTTTGAGCACGGCAACCTGTTCGACATCGTTGAGGGAGAACAGCGTGCCTGCGGCCGAGCCGATGTATACGCCGTCGATATAAGTGGCGACCGGGTTTTCGATGCCCGGACCGGTCGTCGTGGTGCCGACGCCGCGAATGCGGGGTTGGCCAAAGCCGCCGAGCGCGGTGTTGAAGCCGAGCGATGGGGTCAGCAGCTTCAGGTCCGAGGTGTCGGCGATGCCCGCCGTGGCAAGCTGCTGGGCGCTGAGTGCGGTGATCGCGATCGGCACGTTCTGCGCGTTTTCGGAGCGCTTCTGCGCGGTGACGACAATCTCCTGCAGACCGGCGCTATCGGCCGGGGACGCGGCCGTGCTTGCATCGGGCGGGGTGGCGGCGCCCGAGCCATTCTGGGCCATTGCCGCAGAGCAGCTCAGCGACACGAGGCCCGCGGCTACGCCGCCCATCAGCACCAGGCGCGTGTGCAAAATGCGGGTTTTTGAAACGACAAGCTGGGCTGCGCGGCGCATGCAATTTCCCTGAGCAGCCATCGGCGCCTTGTTGCGCCGTAATTGCACTCGTGAAGGGCGTGATACGAGTGGCTTGGCGCTAACGGTGATCGGAAACCGCAAGCTGCCGATAGGTTTCGCTCCGACTGCTCAAACGAAGACCGGCGCGGGATCGGCGAGCGGAGCGGCGGGTCGATTGGCATAGACCCCGTAGGCCGCGATCACTGCGTAGCAGATTGCCGGCATCGCCAGCGCCGCTGCAAGATGCCCGGTCGCGTCAGCGATGGCGCCGGTCAGCAGCGGCACCACCGCGCCGCCGAAGATCGCCACGTTGATCATCCCCGATCCGTCCGCCGCGCGCGACCCCAACCCGTCGCAGGCGAGCGAGAAGATTGTCGGAAACATGATCGAGTTCATCAGGCCGATCGCGAGCAGGCTCCATGCGGCAACCTCACCGCCGCTGTTGGCCGAGATCAGGATCAGCCCGATGGCGCCGGTCGCGTTGCCCGCCAGCAGCTTGCCGGGGTTCATTCTTCGCAGCACCGCCGAGCCGAGAAACCGCCCTGTCAGCGCGCCGAGCCAGTAATATTTGATGTATGTGCTGGCCCTGCCGGGATCGACGCCCAATACGCTGCGCTGCTGCATGTAATTGACGATCATTGAGCCGATCGACACTTCCGCGCCGACATAGAGGAAAATGCAGGCGGCGCCCCAGCCGAAGCGGGCGCGCTTCAGCAAGGCGAAGCTGCGCGCCAGCGGGCTGTGCGCATGGGTTTCGCCCTTCAGCAGGTTGCGGTTGAGCCAGACGATGCCGGCCACCAGCGCCAGCGCCAGCGCCAATCCCAGATAGGTGTGGACGATGGTGCGCGTCGCGACTTCCCGATAGGCATCGAGCGCGGCACCGCGCAGATCCTGCGCCTTCACCCTGGCAAGCTCGCCCAGGATCAGTGGCCCGCCGATCAACGGAAAAATC
>CAXTOI010000343.1:0-1453 GCA_964245645.1 uncultured Novosphingobium sp.
CGCCGGAGGCAACCGCCACGGGCGGCGCGACCGGCCGTCCGCTGCGCCAGCGATAAAGGCCGTACCCGCTCAAGCCGGTCGTCGCTAATCTGAGTACGCCCATCAAGCTTCTCCTGTGTTCACATCGACTGCTAAAGCAATCGCCGCGCAAAGGTTCCCGAGGACGAGAAACATGCGCGGCGATCTGATGCTGCGGAGACTTTGCAGCGGGTTATCCGGCAGCCTGTTACAGGACGGCCGAGGTTTGCTTCAAATAGATGCGATTGTCTTCGATCTTCTCGATATCATCGATCGCTACGTAATGGTGCGAGCCGTCGGCGCTGTCGCTCCTGGTCAGCTTTATGCGATCGTCCTGCACGTCATCGACGGTGCCGAGGTGCTGGCCGGCGGCGTCGGTAACTTCCATATGCTCTTTGATGCGCAGTTTCTCGAACATGGTTCACTCCTGGTTGGCTAGTCCTGGTTCAACCTTGCGCCCGCCCGATTGTTCCCACGCGCCGCGCCTGCAATCGACACCGGACGCCAAACGGCCCGATGGCCGGAGGAGACCATCGGGCCATGCCTGAGGGGGGTTCAGGCGGGAGAATCCGGAAGGGCGAACCCTGCCGAAAGAAAGCAGTTTATTTCAGCAACGTCAGCACGTTCTGCGAGCTCTGATTGGCCTGTGACAGCATCGCCGTCGAAGCCTGGGTCAGGATCTGCGCCTTGGACAATGCGGTCGATGCGGACGAATAATCGGTGTCCTGAATTCGCGATTGGGCCGCCGAGAGGTTGGTGACGCCGCTGGTCAAATTGTTCACCGCCGAGGTCAGTTCGGATTCGCCCGCACCCAACCCGGCGTTGGTGGAGTTGACCTGCGCCAGCGCGGCATCGACATTGGTGATCGTGGTTGCAGCATGCGCCGCGGTATCGACCAGCAGCGTCGGCGTCGTCACCAAATTGGCCGTGGACAGCGTCGCCATCGACGTGCTGGTCAGCGTCACCGCATCGCTGGCATTGGCCCCGGCGGCAATGCTGAAAGTGGCGTCGGTGCCGCTGGTCGAGAACAGGGAGTTGCCGTTGAACTTCGTGCCGGTGATGATGCTGTTCATTTCGGTCGACAGCGAAGTCACTTCCGACTGCATGTTGGTGCGGTCGCTGCTCTGATAAGTCCCCGACGAAGACTGCACCGCCAGCTGGCGCACGCGCTGCAGCATGTTGGTGACTTCGGTCAACGCGCCTTCGCCGGTCTGCGCCAGCGAAATACCGTCATTGGCGTTGCGGATGCCCTGGTTCATGCCGTTGATCTGCGAAGTCATCGAGTTCGAAATCGCCAGTCCGGCGGCATCGTCCTTCGCGCTGTTGATGCGCTTGCCGGTCGACAATTGCTGCATCGCCGTGCTGAGCATCGCATTGGCCGAGTTCGAAGCATTGGTTGCCTGCATGGCGCTGATATTGGTATTGATGACAGACA
>CAXTOI010000343.1:1463-1990 GCA_964245645.1 uncultured Novosphingobium sp.
CCCTATGGTGATCTCCGGGCCGGGTATGGGGCCTGGAAGGGGCAGCGGGTCGGCGCATCCAACATCGCTGTTGCCCCCTAGAGCGACCGGCAGCCGGCAAATTTAAGCCCGTGACGGCAGGCCATTGCCGGAATGCGGCAAGGTGATGCCGGAGACGCCATGCTTGATCCGGCGCGATCGCCACGCGAATGCAATAATCCCGAAATTATGTGTTTTCCCGAGGACTTAAATTGCCGTCTCCTTGGTCGTTTGCGCGCCAGTAACAGATGACGGAGCATGGTTAATCCGGGGGACGTTATTCGATGAATGCCGACAGGACCAAAACGCGGGGGCTGGAGGTCAGCGCCCGGACGGCGCGCATGCACGCGCCGCTGGTGCAACGGGCCGGCGCGATCATCATGGCGCTGGGTGGCGGATCGGGCGTGCGGCTGGCCGATGTCGATGAAGGCGTGCCCGGCTCCGGCGTGACCGGCTCCGGCGTGACCTTGCAGAACATCGCTGACGGCGCATCCGGCGCATCCCTGCAG
>CAXTOI010000343.1:2000-4470 GCA_964245645.1 uncultured Novosphingobium sp.
GGCCTAGTCCGCAACGGCAATCGGGGCCTGACCCTGTCCTATCGCGATGCCGGCAGCGAAGCCGCGCTGGGCGCGTTGATCGCCTGCATCGCCGCCGCGAACCCGTCGGCGGGATCGCCGATCGCCGCCGACGCCGAGAGCCTTTCGGTCCTGGCGCTGGCCGAACGCCTCGCCGCCAGCGAAATCCCGGTGCTGATCAACGGCCCCACCGGCACCGGCAAGGAAGTGCTCAGCCGCTTCATCCACGCGTCCAGCCCGCGCGCCGCCGGGCCATTCGTTGCGGTCAATTGCGCCGCCATGCCCGAGACGATGCTGGAAGCGCTGCTGTTCGGCCACCAGAAGGGCGCGTTTACCGGCGCGACGCAGGCCAGCGAAGGCTTCTTCCGCGCCGCCGATCGCGGCACGCTGCTGCTTGATGAAATCGCCGAGATGCCGCTGGCGTTGCAAGCGAAGCTGCTGCGCGCGCTGCAGGAAGGCGAAGTGGTGCCGCTCGGGGCAACCCACGCGATCAAAGTCGATGTGCGGGTGCTCGCCGCTGCCAACCGCGACCTGCCGACCGAAGTCGCCGAGGGCCGCTTTCGCGCCGATCTCTATTACCGGCTGAACGTGTTCCCGCTGGCGCTGCGCCCGCTCCAGGATCGACCCGACGACATCGCCCCGCTCGCTTTCGCCATGCTGCTGCGCCATACGCCTGGCGACAAACCGGTGCCATGGATCGACGAAACGACGATCGCGCTGCTGCGGCAGCATAGCTGGCCAGGCAATGTGCGCGAGCTGGAAAATGTGATGCGCCGCGCGCTGCTGCTGTGCGGCGCCAGCGAGATCACCCCCGATCACATCCATTTCGACAGCACCGCCCGGCTCGTCACGGCACCCGCCGACGCCGCACCCGCCATTCCCCGCAAGCTCGCCAACATCGTCCAGCGCTCCGAAGCCGAAGCGATTGTCGAGACGTTGCAGGCCTGTGGTGGCAGCCGCACCGCTGCCGCGCGCCAGCTGGGCATATCCGAACGCACCTTGCGCTATCGGCTCGCCGCATTCCGCGACGCCGGCATCGAGGTCGGCCGGCCCTCGCACAGCTCACCAGGCAGCGACTGGCTGCGGGTCGGCGCCCGATGAGCAGCGTAGGGGGGATCGGCGGCGGCGGCGTCAGCAGCGCCAGCGGGATCAACGAAATCATCGCCCTGCGCCAGCAGATCATCGACAAATCGCAATTGCTCCAGCAGATCCGCAGCCCGCAAGCCGCCAGTGCCACCGAACCCGCCGCCCCCGGCTTCGCCGGCGCGCTGCAATCCGCCCTGGCCGGCGTGAATGCCGGCCAGACCCGCGCCGACCAGCTCAGCGAGGCTTACGACCAGGGCCAGGTCACCGATGTCGCCAAGGTCATGCTGGCTCGCCAGGAAGCCGGCGTCGGCTTCGAGGCCACGCTGCAAGTCCGCAACAAGCTGCTGTCCGCTTATCAGGACATCATGAAGCTGGGGGTCTAATAGATGCCCGACCTGGTTCCCGCAGCTGCACCCGCATTGGCGCCTTCGCTACTGGCGCCGCTGACCGCCGCCGGCTCGCCGCTGGTCCGGCTGCAGAGCTTCATCGCCCAGCCCGCGGTCAGGAAGGCGCTGCCTTGGTTCCTCGCCATTGCCGCGCTGGGCGGCGCCGGTCTGAGTTGGGCGATGCTTGCCCCTGCGCCGCAACGCCTGCTTTACACCCAGCTCGACGATGCCGAACGCGCGAGCGTCACCGCGTCGCTCGACAAGGGCCAGATCCATTACCGGATCGACCCAGACAGCGGCGCACTGACAGTGGATGAAAGCGATCTCTACAAGGCGCGCATGCTGGTGGCGCAGAACGGCGCGCTCGCCACCCCCGACACGACCAGCGATACGCTCGACAAGCTGCCGATGGGCGCCAGCCGGGCGCTGGAAAGTGAACGCCTGCTGGCCGCGCGCGAGCACGAGCTGATGCTGACGATCAAGGAGATCGACGGCGTCGAGGCGGTGCGCGTGCAGATCGCCGACGCCGAAAAATCGGTGTTCGTGCGCGACAATATCGCCCCTTCCGCCTCGGTCATGCTGCGGCTCGCCGATGGCCGCCAGCTGTCGCAGGAGCAGGTCTCGGCGATCGTCAACCTGGTCGCCGGATCGGTGCAAGGCATGACCCCCGACGCCGTGCGAGTCGCCGACCAGCACGGCCATCTATTGTCGGACAAGGCGGGCGGCGCGGATTCCGACCGCCTCGAATTGCAGACCCGCCTTGAAGATAAATTGCGCGATCAGGTCAACCAGTTGCTGACCCCGATGCTGGGCGACGGCAATTTCTCCAGCCAGATCCAGGTCGAACTGGACATGGATCAGGTCACTTCCGCACGCGAGAGCTACGACAAGGCCGGCGCGCTGCGCAGCGAAACCCAGCAGCAATCACAAACCAGCGCCCCGCCGACCGCCGGCGGCGTGCCTGGCGTGCTGTCCAACAC
>CAXTOI010000344.1:0-4470 GCA_964245645.1 uncultured Novosphingobium sp.
CACGGGGGTAGATCGGCCGGGAGTTCGCGGGGCATGCAGGCCGACGGCCCGGATGACAGTCCGAGCGGGAGCGAGGCGCGGATGATCCCATCTCGGAAGGCGGCGACGATCGCCGGGGTTGCGACGGTCCTAGCGGTGGGCATCTTCGCCTGGGTCGAGACCCGGCCGCCGAAGCCCTCGACCACGATGAAGCTGGAGCACGCCCCCAAAACCGAGGCCGAGGCGCAGGCGGCCAAGATATATGCCGACAGCTTCGGCAAGGACCCCGGCTTCTACGATTTCTACCGGGCCATGAAAAGTTACGAGGCATCGTTTGCCAATCCGGTCACCAGGGGCGGGACGACAATCGTGCTGTCACCGAACAACGACTATCTGCGCCAGTTCCAGGGCAAGAAGTAGCCCGGAACCGACAGTCCATTCAATCTGCGTTCAGGCGGAAAATCGTCAACCATGGTCAGGGTTTCAGGATTCGATCCGGCAAGGATAAAGCGCCGGGCATTGCTTCGATAGAGATGTCTGAAAGGACAAATTGCTAGTGCGATACGCTTATGGACTGACCGGCGCACTGCTGCTTGGCGGCGCCACCCTCTCCCTGCTCGCCGGCCTGCCTGCGGGCGCCCAGGTCGCGCAGAACGACGAGCACAGCATTCAGGCGGTCGTGCCCCGGGTCGGCGCGCCGGCGAGCTTTGCCGAACTGACCCAGCAGTTGCAGCCGGCGGTGGTGAACATCTCCACCCGGCAGAAGGTAAAGGTCGAAAACAACAATCCCTTTGCCGGCACCCCATTCGGCGATCTGTTCGGCGGCGGCCAGGACCAGCAGCAGGGCCAGTCCGGGCAAGGCCAGCAGACGCGCGAAGCCCAGTCGCTGGGCTCGGGCTTCGTCATTTCGGCGGACGGCTACATCGTCACCAACAACCATGTGATCACCGCCGATGGCTCGGGCCAGGTCGAATCGATCTCGGAGACCATGCCCGACGGCACCGAATACCCGGCCAAGGTGGTCGGCAGCGACACGGCGTCGGATCTGGCGGTGCTCAAGATCGTGCCTGCCCGGCCCCTGCCCTTCGTGAAATTCGGCGACAGCCGCGGCGCACGCGTCGGCGACTGGGTGATCGCAATCGGCAATCCATTCGGCCTGGGCGGGACGGTGACTGCGGGAATCGTCTCGGCGGTGCTGCGCAATACCGGCACCGGTTCGGCCTATGACCGCTATCTGCAGACCGACGCGGCGATCAATCGCGGCAACTCGGGCGGCCCGATGTTCGACATGAAGGGCCAGGTGATCGGCATCAACAATGCCATCTTCTCGCCCAACGGCGGCAGCATCGGCATCGGCTTTGCCATCCCCGCCGATATCGCCGCGCCGATCGTCGATCGCCTGATGAAGGGTGAAACGATCGACCGCGGCTATCTGGGCGTCCGCATTCAGCCGATGAACGAAGATCTGGCGGATTCGCTGGGCATCGCGCATAATCGCGGCGAGTTCGTGGCCGGGGTGGAGCCGGGCAAGGCGGCGGCGCTGGCCGGGATCAAGGCCGGCGACGTGGTGCTCAAGGTCGGCGGGCGCGATGTGACGCCTACCCAGTCGCTGTCCTATCTGGTAGCCAATACCCCGCCAGGCAGCCGCATCGGCATCGACCTGCTGCGCAATGGCACGCCGCTGAGCCTGACCGCGACCGTGGGCAAGCGGCCGAGCGAGCAGGAACTGGCCACCAATTTCGACCCCAGCCAGCCCAGCCAGGACGATCCCTTCGCCAACGGCAAGCCGCAGGCCTCGCATGGCGTTGTCGAACAGGCGCTGGGTCTGTCGACGCTGCCGCTGAGCCCGCAGATCGCGCGCGAACTCGGCGCTACCGATGCGCTGCATGGTCTGGTCGTCGATTCCGTGGACGCATCTTCCGATGCCGGCGCCAAGGGATTGCAGCGGGGTGATGTGATCACTTCGGTGAACGACCATCCGATCACGGCGGTGGGCGAGCTGGAAACGGCGGTCAAGACAGCGCAGGCTTCGCACCGCGCGGCCGTGCTACTGCAAGTCGTCCGCCAGGGCCGACCTGCGACATATGTTCCCATCCGGCTGCGCTGACGCGCAGTCGCAAGATATCGGGCTAGCGCACGGCCCGATACGCCACCGCCACCGGGCTTGACTGGACCGAACCCGGTGGCGGTATGGCGAACCTCGAACGAAAGAAGCGCGCGTCGATCGGCGTAGCGCTTGTGAGGGCTGATAGGGCCGTCATATCTGAATGGCGTCCTGGGGATATCACTCCGTCGTAACTTGCCGTTTCTGACGGAAGAAGGTCGGGCCCGCCCCGCACGAGTAATTAAGATTCTGCCAGTATATTTACTTATTGCTGGAACCCGCTCTTGTTGATCTAAGTATCGACAGAGCAAGGGGACAACTATGATTCGGACGTTCTATACCGTCGTTGCAACACTGGGCAGTGTCGCGATCGGGGTTTCGGCTCAAGCCGCTGTGACGATCGATAGCGCTACAGTCTTCACCAGAGCCAGCGCGGTGATTATCACCGATCATTACGACAACCAGGAAAACCAGAACCAGGCCGTACTTGGACCGGGTGATCAATCGGTCGAAACCAGTGTCGCCACCTCCAACACCGACGCAAACGGCAATAGTGCCGCTGCGAATGAGGACGTACTTGCAAGTTTTACCAGCCCGCAGAACGGCATGGTGATTTTTTCAGGCAGCAGCACGTCGCTGGTGGTGGATGGTTCATCAATCGCAGAAGCTTTCAACGCAGGTTCGAGCTTCAACTATGACTTCACCCTGACCAGTAATTACCGATTGACCATCGATTACGCCTTGGCGGAAACAGATAACTTCTATCCTGATAATTACTATCAGGTGATTAACTTGGCTGGCGGGCCACCGCTGTTAAGCGACTCGCCCGCCGATGGCAGCTATTTCGCTCCGACCTTGGGCGAAGCCAGTGTCGTGCTGACCCCTGGACACTATGAACTGGGTATCGTTACCACGCTGGGCGATATCAGCGGCGTGGAAGGCTTCGGATTTTCGGACGGCTTTCACACGGACCAGTATGCTTTCGGCATCGGGTCGGTTCCGGAACCAACGACATGGGCAATGTTGATCGGGGGCATGGCAATGACCGGCGGCATCATGCGCCGTCGCAAGAGGATTCTTGTACCCCTACTAAGGAATCTCTGATCAAGTCGGAGCTTCACCAAGATAACACCCACCGTCGCACCCCCGTCGGCCCGGGCTTGACCCGGGCTTGGGCTTCTTTCTTTGCTTGTCCGGTGCAGAAAGGCAGCCTTGGCCCGGCTCAAGGCCGGGCTGACGGGGATATTTTAGGCACCCTCTGATCGATAACGCACTTAATCAGAGCTTCCCTAAGTATCTGAGGCGAGAAGCGTAAAAAGCCGCTGCGGCCGATCAATAATATATCCCGGCAGGCTTCTTTACTGGCTTTGCCGGCGGTGTATTTTCCCGCAGGTTGTTCTGGCTGCCGGTCGCCTGGTTCAGGAACTGGTCACTCGCTGCCGGCCCCGAGCCATCGGGTTGCGGCGGCGCCGGCGCCGGTGTGCCGTCGGCAGGCTCCTGGGGCGCTTCTCCGGGTGAGCCAACGGGGGCTTGTTTGCTGCTGACGAGATTGCCCTGATCGTCGTAATAGTAGCTTTCCGGGCTGGCCATATTGGCTTCGTCGTCGGGTTCGACCTGGAAATCGGGCAGCTTGGCCTGGGTGTCGAATTGTTCGACCGGTCGTTGCGCTACAGCCTCGCGCATATATTGCGCAAAGGCGCGGGCTGGGGCGGTGCCGCCTTGCAGGCCGGGGACGGGCCGGGCATCGTCGCGGCCCATCCACACGCCGGTGGTGATCCCGCTCGAAAAGCCCAGGAACCAGCCATCCTTGTTCGAGCTGGTGGTTCCGGTCTTGCCTGCCACCGGGCGGCCGATCTGCGCGGCACGGCCAGTGCCGATGCTGACCGCGGTCTGCATCAGGTCGGTCATGCCGGCCGCGACATAAGGCGCCACCAGCGTCTGGCCCTGCGCCACCGCATGCTCGTACAGCACGCGGCCATCGGTGGTGGTCCCCTTGGCGATGCCGTAAGGCTGCACCGAAGTGCCACGCGCGGAGACTGCGGCAAAGGCTTGGGTCATGTCGATCAACCGCACATCATTGGCGCCCAGCACCATCGACGGCATGGTGTTGATCGGGGTGGTGATGCCGAACCGCCGCGCCATGTCGGCAACGGCGGAAAAGCCGACCTGCTGGCCCAGTTGCGCTGCGACGGTGTTCTTCGAATAGGCAAAGGCGGTGCGCACATCGATCTGGCCGGCATAGGACCGCCCGGAATTCTGCGGGCTCCAGCCGTCGATATTGACCGGCTGATCGATTACCGGGTCGTCGGGCTTCACGCCCGATTCCAGCGCCGCCAGATATACGAACAGCATCCACCCCGCGCCCGGCGGACGGACCGCCGTGATCG
>CAXTOI010000345.1:0-4458 GCA_964245645.1 uncultured Novosphingobium sp.
ACACTGCCAAAGTTGCTCGCGGCCGGTGTCGTGCTGTCCGGCGTGGCGCTCATGACGCGTCATTCCAGTGCCCGGCGATGACAACGCGATCTAGCAGAGAGAGGGCTGCCACTTTCATGTCTTCCTCCTCCAGAGCCGTACGTCAGGCCGCCAGGTCAACGATCCGCCTGATGATGGAGCAAAGCTCCACTTGTTCATCGCGCGCTCCTGCACTTGATCGCCAGGCGACGATCGCATCAGGCCGGACGAGGCAGGCTCCCTCGGCCGACACTCCGAACACGACCTCGAACTCCGCGTCGCCTGGAAACAGCACATCGCTCTCAACATGCACGGTGGCGACGGGCACGCCGGTCGCTTCTGAGGCGGCCTTCGCCGCCGCGATCCAGCGCGCCTCGCGGGTGATCAGCGTCAGGCAACGGGTAAAGAGATCGATCGTGGAGACGCGCTGGCGATCTCGCGTAATCCATACGTGCGGCACTCGCGTACCAGGTTGTCCTCGCCAAACGTCTGGATTGGCAGCCGGCGGCAGATCGGTATTAGGGCCGATCACCGCGGTTGATGTGACGCGCTGCCCCAACTCCATCGCCACGCTGCCATATAATGGCTCGCCGGCAAGAGCGTCTTCAACCCAGCGGCGAAAGTCGGGACGGGCGAAAGTCTGCTGGTGGCGCAACCAGCCGATCGGCTGGCGTTCGGCGCTGTAGGCCTCGAGAAGGGCTGGTCCGGCCTCGCCGGCCAGCACCATCTGCAGCTTCCAGGCGAGATTATAGGCATCGTCGATGCCGGTGTTCGCGCCGAAGCCGCCGCGCGTCGGCGGCAGCTGGTGGGCGGAGTCGCCTGCCAGGAACACGCGGCCTTCGCTGTACCGCTCGGCGATCAGGCCGGCCATGTCCCAGCGGCCGGTGGTAATGATCTCCACGGCCATGTCGCACCCCAGCGCGCCGCGAATGGCGTCGTGCAGATCCTGTTCCGATCGCTCCACGTCGTCGCTGAACATCAACACCCAACGACCATCGGGATAGTGGGTGAGGAGCGCCTTGAAGCCCGGCTGCTCGATCTCGAACTGCTGGGGACCCTCCGCGAGATAATGCTCGGCCTCCTCGCAGCGGAACAGAACGCTACGGATAGTTTGGATGTGGCCGACACCGGCGCGCGCGATGCCAAGCGTCTCGCGGATGGTGCTGTCCGCGCCGTCGGCGGCGATGATGTAGTCGGCTGCAATGTCATATGCGTCGCCGCTGCCGCGATCTCGCACATGGACGATCACCCCCGTGGCGCTCTGCGTGAAGGACAGCGTCTCAACGCCTTGCCTCAGCTCCGCGCCGCGCTCCACGGCGGCGGTCCTCAGGATTGGCTCAAGTAGGTCCTGCGCGATGGCGGCGCCGGTGCAGGGGGAGGCGATATCCTTATCTGTCTCCTCCTCTCCGGGCGTCCACAGTGATTCCTCGTTCCACCTGCCTGCAAGACTTTCGACCTTGACCCGGCGCAGCCGGAGGTTGGCCGCTATCTGCGGGATTCGATCGGCGATATTAGCGGCGCGGTAGTGCTCCAACGTCAGTTGAGTAAAGCCGATCGCGCGCGGATGGAGCGAACTGCCGCGATGCTTCTCAACGACGATCGTGACTACGCCGCGCCAGGCGAGGAACAGGGCGGCGGACAACCCGACAAGGCTGCCGCCAACGATGACGACCTGTGTCTTGATGTCCGGTTCGTTCTGCATAGAAGATGGTCCTTCGATCATGCCGCAGGCACGGCGAAAAGGACGCGTTCGAACAGGGTCGGGTCGGCCAACGCACCACGGCAACGATGACGGGAATGATCATTGTGGGTCACTCCAACCTCCGACGAAAAACGGCACGCGTCCGCCTTCGTCGTGGTCCGCGGCCCATAAGGGGCTGGAAATTAGCTACCCAGTTTGGCAGCTGACCGGGGCTCACCACGCCGGCCCACCTTTTTCGACGTCAAAAACGTAGTCCCATCGATGTGCGTACGCAACATGAGTGTCACAAAGGTCTACCGTCGCTTCGATCGGGATCGTGAAATTCATACCGCGACGGATCGTCCAGGGCGGCGCGGGACGGCGTACGACGGCTGTCAGGCGCTGGCCTGCACCGCAGCGACCTTGAGTAGATCAAACAATCGGAGTGCCGTGGCTTCGACACTAGCCAGTCCCTTGGTATCGCTGGCACGTCCGCCGATCTCCAGGTCGATCGCCCCGTGAAGAGTGGCGTAGATGAGGCCGGTGAGTTCGACGCTGTCGCCGGCGGGCAGGCATCGTTCCTGCTGGCACCGCTCCACAATGCAGGCGAAGGATGTGAAGGAGGCGAATGCGACGGCTTTCAGTGCGTCGTCCGGAATGAGCTGAGGATCGCTGAACAGGAGCCGGTACCGGGCGGGATGGTTGAGGGCATAGGAGATCAATTCTGTCACCGCGCCTCCGAGAGCTGTTTCAGCGACCTGACATTTGTCGCCATGATGCTCGAACGCGGCTCTCAACGCGATGAAGTCGCGCCGGGCAACGGCCGCGAGCAGCGAACTCCGACCATTGAAATGCCGATAAGGCGCGTTGTGCGAGACGCCAACTAGTTCGCCCACGGCCCGCAGCGTGACCGCTTCCTGGCCGCCGTCATCAAGGAGGCGCGCCGCCGCAGTTATCAACTGATCACTCGTGGTCTCCGTCATTAATGCCAAATGGCACGTGGGTTGACAACGTCAACCCACGTCTTACGTTGACGTTGTCAACAAAGGAGAAGTTAGTGAAGAATGTCGTGGTTACGGGAGTATCGACCGGGATCGGTCGTGGTACGGTCGAGGTCCTCGCTGAAAAGGGCTGGCATGTTTTTGGCAGTGTCCGCAGAGAGGCGGATGCGCACTCGCTTTGCCAGAACCTAGGGGATCGGTTCACCCCGCTTGTGTTCGATGTCGAGGATGATGATGCGGTCGTAGCCGCGGTCGGGTTGGTTCGCCAACGTTTGGCTGGCCGAACGCTCGACGGTCTCGTCAACAATGCGGGCAGCTCGTTCAGCAACCCGCTTCTGATCCAGAGCGTCGCCGACTTCCGTCGTCAGATCAATATTAACTTGGTCGGCATGTTCGCCGTGACCCGCGCCTTCGCGCCACTGCTTGGTGCCGATCCTACGCTTGACGGTCCGAAGGGCAGGATCGTCAACATCAGTTCGGTCGGGGGCAAGATGGGGGCACCGTTCCTAGGTGCCTATGCCGCCGCCAAGCACGGGGTCGAGGGGTTCTCGGAAAGCCTGCGGCGCGAACTTCAGTTGATCGGCATCGGTGTCGTAATCGTGGCGCCCGGCTCGGTCGCTACGGCCATCTGGGACAAGGCGGAGGCGCTTTCCCTTGATCATCTCGCCGGTATAATCTGGGACAAGCCCTACCGCGCATTTATCGGGTGGATGGTGGAGAACGGCCGCAAAGGACTGACGCCGACGCAGGTCGGCGACGTGATCGCTGCCGCATTGACAGCGGCAAAGCCGAAACTGCGGTATGAGGTGGTGAAGGGCAAGCTTGCGAACGCGATGCTGCCGTCGCTTCTCCCACGACGCGCGCTCGACTATCTGATCGGGCAACAACTGGGGTTGTTGCCGAAAGCCGCATGACACGGAGGCGCGACGCTCCACGTTGTACGCACATTACGAGCGGCAACGATCGGGCTCGTCGGATAGCGATCCTTCTCGATTACAGCGCGCATGCAAAGGCGGAGTCGGTGCGTCCGTTACTTCGGCGGATCGATCACCCGTGCCGAGTGATTCAGACAAATCGTTAGAGCCGTGTCGCCGCGCTTAATGGGGTCGGCCATGACCTTCCACATCGAGCTCGCGGCGATCGACGCCGCTCGCAACTGCCGCCCACGCTACCGCGTCGAGGCCAGCCAAGACCTATGCGGTGATCGCTGGTGACGATCACGTTCGGGTCCTCTCAGCAAACGGGGCGAAGCGGTCGTCTGCGAAATTGGGCGCGTCGGCTAGTCAACGTTCCCCGTAGGCTATCCCTTGGCGGCACGGTAGGGTTCAAGGAACGGGATCAGAAGCGC
The DNA here is from genome assembly GCA_964245645.1 of uncultured Novosphingobium sp. Classification (GTDB taxonomy): domain Bacteria; phylum Pseudomonadota; class Alphaproteobacteria; order Sphingomonadales; family Sphingomonadaceae; genus Novosphingobium. Next base: position 4,049 of record CAXTOI010000345.1, read on the forward strand.
GACCAGTTCCTCCGGCGATTCCTCCGGTACGAAATGCCCGCAACGTTCAAAGATCGTGCAGCGCACGTCGTCGGCGACACGACGCAACTGCTCCTCCACGACACCTGCGCACGCCAGTTCACCAGCGAAGCCCAGTACCGGCATTGGCAGCCGATTGTTCATGCGATTGCGGTTGGCGGGAATGTCGTCGTCGATCGCGCGATAATAGTCGAAACTGGCTCGCAGGGTGTGGCGGTCCCGCTTGATGAGGTCGATATAGAAGGCTCGTATCTCCGCCGGAATCGGATTCGGTACCGGAATCTTGGTGAACTGGTAGTCGAAGAAGATCTCTTCGCGCCGTGCCACTAGCTCTTCTGTCACGGAGCGCACGCGACAGAAATTATTATGCCATAAGAAGTCGTTGAGCGGTC
>CAXTOI010000346.1:0-4457 GCA_964245645.1 uncultured Novosphingobium sp.
GGTGCGCGAACGGGGGCGGGTGCCGGGCGCAGATGGCTTGCTGCTGCGCCCGTTGCTCGGCTGGCGCCGCGAGCAACTGGGCGAGGTCGTGGCGGCGGCGGGCCTGATTGCGGCGGACGATCCCGGCAATGCCGACGACCGCTTCGACCGCGTGCGGTTGCGCGGGCAATTGGGCCAGGCTGACTGGCTGGATATTCCGGCCATCGCCGCCAGCGCCGCGCATCTTGCCGATGCCGATGCCGCGCTCGATTGGGCCGCAGCGCGCGAATGGAGCGAAGGCGTGACCGGCACCGGGCTAGGCCTGACTTACCGCCCACGTGCCCCGCGGGCGATCGCGCTGCGCGTGCTGGCGCGGATCGTGCGCGAACTGGACGGCGAAGAACCACGCGGGCAGGCGCTGGTCCGGCTGTTTGACAATCTGCTGGCGCACCAGCCGGCCTCGATCGGCGGATTGGTCGCCCGCCCCTTGCCAAACGGGTGGAGCTTCATGAAGGCGCCCAGGCGGCGAAGCGCAACCGCATCCCAAAGCGGACCCGTTCGGTCATCCTGACTGAGGTTGCTATTCGTCGGAGCATCGTACCGCCAATCGGCAACATACCCGGCGTTGAGGGTGGAGCGTAAAATGCCGTCGGCGCGCGATTCAGGCCACGCTTCCGTCCGCGACTTCGCCGGCAATCACCACGAACTTGGTCAGCACCGCGTTGCCGAATGATGTCGTCAGCGGCGTATGCGCACCGTCCGGCCCTTTGGCCATGGCGATCCGGCCGATCCGGGGCGAATTGTGGCGGGGATCGAAGACGTGCCAGTTGCCGCCCAGATAGACTTCGATCCAGGCCATGAAATCCATCGGCGCGTCCCCGGCAAACCCGTCGATGTCCGCAAGGTAGCCGGTGCAGAAGCGCGCCGGGATATTCATGCAGCGGCACAGCGTGATCGCCAGATGGGCAAAATCGCGGCACACGCCGATCCGCTCCTGGTAGGTTTCCCAGGCCGTCCGGGTCGGACGGGCGTGCTGGTAGCCGAAGCTGACGTGGGCGTGAGTGAAATTCACGATGGCTTGTACCCGCTCCCAGCCATGGGTGATATCGCCGAACATCGCCCAGGCCATGTCCGACAGCAGATCTGTTTCGCAATAGCGGCTACCCGCCAGGTAAAGCAGCAGCTCGTCGGGTAATTGATCTACCGGGGTTTTCGGCGCCTCGAGGACAATTACATCGGGCAGACCGCTGTCGTGAACCGTAAAATCGCACGACAGCGTCGTCTCGCCGGGCGGCAGGGTCAGGCGCGAGCGGACGTTGCCGAAGATATCGGGATAATCGTAGATCGGCACGTCGGGTGCGCTAAGCACGCGGTGCGGGGTCAGCAGATCCTTGTTGCGCGAGGGGTGGATGCTCAACAACGCCAGCATATGCGTGGGGTATTCACAGGAAAAGCTCATTTCATAGCCGGCCCTGATCAGCATCTGCGCGCTCCTGTCAGCATCGGCGCCGCGCTGGGCGCCGTATCGTCGATAAACGCATTGACCGAGACGTCCATGCCCTGAAAGCTGCCGGGAAAGCCGCTGTAGGTGCCCGAGATCGGCACCGCCTGATAAATGTCGCGCGCGATCGCCACGCGGATCAGCCCGCGCGTGCCGACGATGGCGTTGGTGGGATCGAATTCCACCCAGCCCGAGCCCGGCAGATAGACGCGCACCCAGGCGTGGGTATTGCCGCCGCCGGTCAGGCGTCGTGCGCCATCGGGATTGTAAAGGTAGCCCGAGACGAACCGCGCGGCCAGGCCCAGCGCGCGCACCGCCTCGATCATCAGCATGGCGTAGTCGCGGCAAGTGCCCTTGCCACGCGCCAGCGTTTCGATCGGCGTCTGCGTTCCCTTGGCGTGGCGCGGCAGATAAGTGAATTCGCGTTTGATGGCATGCGTCATGTCGGTCAGCAGGCACAGCGTGTCGGTCTGCCCGCCGGCATTGACGAAGCGCCGCGCCCAATTGTCGATCTGGCGGCGCGGATCGAGATGCTGGCGCTCGATCGAGCGCAGCAGGTCGGGCATCTCCTCCGAGGCATAGGTGAAGGGCCATGTCCGCGCGTAACCTTCGATGGCGAGATCGGAAAGTTCGTGCGGCAGATGCACCAGCCGGGCCGAGCTTTCGATATTGAGACGCATGGCGCGGCGGCCGAAGGTGGCGATCGCGACCGAATTGCCGAACACATCCTGCAGCCAGCGCAATTCACTGGGCTCGGGATCAATATCCAGCGTATGTTCGAGCAGGCGCTGGTCGAAACTTTCACGCGGGCGCAGCATCAGCCGATGCTCGCCGAAGCTGGCGGGCTGGCTGTAGCGATAAGTCGTGGTATGCTTCAGTTGCAGCAGCGGCATCGCGCGAACTGCACCAATTGCGGATGATGAGGAATGACCACGAAATGACCCTGCTCGGGCCCGCCGATCCGGCGCCCTTTAGAATTATCAATGAAGCAGGGCGCTCCAGGTTCCTTTTGATCGGCGACCATGCCGGCAACCAGGTGCCGGTGCAGCTTGCCCGGCTGGGGCTGGATGATGCCGAGCTGTCGCGCCATATCGGTATCGATATCGGGGTGTCGGCGCTGGGCGCGCGGCTGGCGGAGTTGCTCGACGCCTGCTTTATCGAGCAGCGCTATTCGCGGCTGGTGGTGGATTGCAATCGCCATGCTGCGGCCGGCGATGCGATGGCGGCGCGCAGTGATGGCACGACCGTGCCGGCGAACCGCGATCTGGCGTCCGTCGACCGGGCCGCGCGGCTGCAGGAAATCTATGAGCCGTATCACCGCACCATTGCCGACACGCTGGCAGCACGGGAGCGGGCCGGCCGCGCGACGGTGCTGATCGCGCTGCACAGTTTCACGCCGAGCATGGCCGGGATCGCGCGGCCGTGGGATATCGGCGTGCTGCATGGGTCCGGCGAGGTCGGCTTTGCGTTGGCGTTGCTGGCGCAATTGCGCACGGTGAGCGGGTTGTGCATTGGCGACAACGAACCCTACCGGATGGATGATATCGATTACACCGTGCCCCGGCATGCCTGGTCTGCAGGGCTGCCTTATGCCGAGCTGGAGGTGAGCCAGGGGCGGCTGGCGAACAACGCCGGGATTGCGCAAATGGCCAAGGTCCTGGCCTTGGTATTGACGAACGCTAAGGACAATTCCCCCGACCCGATACCGCGCAGATCTTGATCACCTCGCCATAAGTCGGCACCGCGTCGAGCCGCACGCCCGCAGCGGCGCAATTGTTGCCGGGTCGCAAGCCCAGCCGCGGCAGATATTGCTCGTGGCTTTCACCGGGCTGCCCGTCCCGGTCCAGCCGCTCGACGCGCAGCCGCTGCGGACTGCCGCCGGCCCACCACGGCAAGCGGCATAATTGCGCGCTGACCAGCGCGCCTTTGCCGGCCAGGCGATAACCCGGGCGATACAAGCGAAAGCCGATCGGGGCATGCGTCTTGAGCTGCGGCAAGGGGCGGTCGGCGCCCGGATCGGCCGGCGGTCCGGCCATGGCGGCAACGTTCTGGCTGTCGCCCTGGCGGGCACCGCTCACCGCAGGCATGCCCGCCACCAGCACGGTTGTGGCTATCGCCAGCACGGCCCTGCGCCAGCGGTAAAATGGCCTCATAGCGAAAACTCCGCACAGGGGATTGCCGGGATATTGCATATGGATTTGACCTTGCCGCAGACTTGCTTGAAGAGAAAGCCGGATATCATAGCAAACTTGGCAAGAGGGATAGCCATGGCGGAAAAAATAGAAACCGCGGCTGCGGGGGCAGCTAAAGCAACGTCGCAATTATGGGCTCACACGCATGAGATCCATGAAAACGAGCATTCGCTGCTACGCGAATTACGAAGCTTGCGAAGATCGGTCCGCAAACAGGCCAAGGAGGCGCTCGACGAGGACAATCTGACCGTCGGGCAGAAAGTGGCGGACACTGTTGCCGACGTAATGGGTTCGTGGACGTTCATCATCGTCCAGTCGATCATCCTGGCGGTATGGGTGTTGCTGAACATCGTCGCCTGGGTCAAGGCGTGGGACCCCTATCCTTTCATCCTGCTCAATCTCGCGCTGTCGTTTCAGGCAGCCTATGCCGCGCCGATCATCATGATGAGCCAGAACCGTCAGCAGGATATCGACCGAAAGGCGGCGGAAAACGACTATCGCATCAACATCAAGGCGGAGCTGGAGATCGAACTGCTGCATCATAAGCTGGATAGCTTGCGGGAGCAGGAAGTGCTGGAGCTGACCAAGGTGGTGCGCGAGCTGTCCGAATTGCTGTCCCGATATACGCAAGGGGATGGCGCGAAAACTATCCTTCCAGCACCGCAGAAAGGTCAGACGCCCGCAGCATGATGCCGATCCTGCGCTTTGCCTGGGCGGCGGCCGGGCCGATATGTATCGGGCTGTGGGCGCAAGCTGCACTGGCCCAGGCCAGCCCCGATCCAGGC
>CAXTOI010000347.1:0-4452 GCA_964245645.1 uncultured Novosphingobium sp.
CTGAAATACTGGAAAACCTCGCCGAAGCGCGACACACGGTCCGCGCCGGCTGGCAGGCAATTTTCAGCGAAACCTGGGAGCTCGATTGATGGCCAATTTCCCCGACCTCGGCGACCCGCTGCCCGATATCGCGCTGACCTTGTCCGACGGCAGCACCGTGCGCCCATCCGATTTCGCCGGACGCAAGCTAGTGATGTTCTTCTATCCCAAGGACGACACCCCCGGCTGCACCACCGAAAACCAGGATTTCACCGCGCTGGCAGGTGAATTCGCCGCAGCCGGCGTCGCGCTGCTCGGCGTCAGCAAGGACCCGCCCGCCAAACATTTGAAATTCATCGCCAAATACGCGCTGACCGGGCCATTGGCAAGCGACGCTGCCGAAGCCGGCTTGTCCGATGCGCTCGGTTTCTGGGCCGCAAAGCTCAATTACGGCCGCAGCTACATGGGCATGGTCCGCAGCACGATATTGGTCGGTGCCGACGGCCGGATCGCGCGCATCTGGCGCAAGGTGAAGGTCAAGGGCCACGCCGGCGAAGTGCTGGCAGCGGCCACAACCAACTAGCGTTGTTTGTGACCCGTTCCCCGTTCCCGGCTGGGAGGGGCGGAGCCCGGATTCTCGAAGGGATCCTCGCCGATGAGATCCGGCACGTCCGGACCGGCCCGAAGCCTTTCTCAGCACCTGCGAAAGAATCGGCGCAAGTCCGGATCTTCACTGGAAATTATTGGTCGGGCGCTATCTCACGGGCGCGCTGAAAGCCCAATTCAACGACTCAGCGCGCGAGTCAGCCGGTTTGCCGCTGCTTTGGTGTGCACCGCTTGCCTGGCGGAGGAATGTGAGTAGCCACAACATCACAGGCGGCTGGGGGTTCCGACAGCTCGATAAAATCGCGTTGGACGGTCTTATGGCTGAACCGATGCAGGTCGTCAGTGGTCCGATCCGGCTCCGAAACGAGCCCCGGATTGCCAAAGCAAGGTGGATTTTAGTGATCGCATCGAAGTCTGAGTTGAATTTCCGCCGCATCTTCGCCGCTCTAGCTGCGGGCATGGTGGCAGCAGCCGCCGGATTTGCCGCCCCGGCTTTCGCCAACAGCAGCGACAGCGCCGATATCGCCGCGCCGCTGCGCGCCGCCCAGGCCGCAAGGCAATCGGCGCTCGGCACGCCGTCGGCGCCGGGCGGGGGAGACGCCGAGTTCCGCCAGTTGTTCTCCTCGTGGCGCTCGCTCGATCAGGGCAATATCACCGCCCCCGTGCTCAGCCACAATGGCTCCATCCCTTCCTTGGTCCCCGTCCAGTCCGCCCGCCTGACCAGCGGGTTCGGCATGCGCTGGCACCCGGTGCTGGGCGGCCGCCGCCAGCACGAGGGCGTCGATCTGGCCGGACCGGTCGGCACCCCGGTTCGCGCCACCGGCGATGGCGTCATCGGCCGCGCCGACTGGTTCGGCAGCTATGGCCTGTTCGTCGAAATCGAACACAGCGGCCAGCTGGAAACGCGCTACGGCCACATGTCGCGGCTGAACGTGGCCGCCGGCCAATTCGTCCATCGCGGCGATGTCATCGGCTATATCGGCATGACCGGCCGCACCACCGGGCCGCATCTGCATTATGAAGTGCGCGTCGATGGCATCCCGGTCAATCCGATACCCTATATGCAAGGCGCCGGCAGCGCCGAACTCGCGCGCGCCGCAGCAGCGGAACCGGGCTCGGCGGATACCGCGCTGATCGACGCCGGCGACGAGTAATCGCCCATTTTCATTTCCCTGGGCCTCAATAACGAACGCAGCGTTCGAGGGCCAGTCATCCTGGGAGGATGCGGAAAGGCGGCAGGCAACTGCCGCCTTTTTCCGTTATGGAACAGCAGCAAAGCCGTATAATACCCCATCGCGTTGACGCCGACTCATCTTCCCACCCCATGCTCAGAGGCACGTGACTCCCAAGCGTGGGGTGGGGGAGCAAGGCCGATAAGCTGCGCGTCGATGTCAGCGTTGAGACCCCTCCCAACCCTCCTCCAGCGGAGAGTGAGCCATGGGGTCGCAACCCATGAAATGTTAGTATAAGAGCCGCGCATGACCCTGCCGCAAGCGATCACAGCCAGCCTGACCGAACTTGCGCCGACACTGGCCCTGGTGGCCATTGTCTACCAGATCCTGGCGCTGCTGATGCTGCGGCGCTTCTTCGCCGATCGCACCGCGGCGGCGGCCGTGCAGACCCCGGTTTCGCTGCTGAAGCCGCTCCATGGCGCCGAACCGCGACTGGCTGCCAACCTCGCCGGTTTCCTCGAGGTGGACCATCGCGGCCCGTTGCAGATGGTCTGCGGCGTGAACGACCCGCAGGATGGCGCCATCACCGCGATCGAAGCACTGAAGGCGATGCATCCCCGCGCCGATATCGCCTTGTCGACCGGGGCGCTGTCGACCATTCCCCGGGCGCGCGGCGCCAATGGCAAGATCGGCAATCTGGCGGCCATGGTCCCCCTGGCCAAGCACGATGTGCTGGTGCTGTCGGACAGCGACATGATGGTGGAGCGCAATTATCTCGCGCAGGTGCTGGCGGCTCTGGCCGAGCCCGGGGTCGGCGCGGTCACCTGCCTCTACGTCGGGCGCGGCGACACCGGCTTCTGGTCGCAATTGGGCGCAGCGGCGATCAGCTACAATACCCTGCCGAACATGGTCGTCGGATTGAAATCCGGCCTGGCGCGCCCGTGCATGGGCTCGACAATCGCGTTCAGCCGGGCCACGCTGACCGCGATCGGCGGCTTTGCGCAATTCACCGAGACGCTGGCTGACGATCACGCCATCGGCGTGGCGGTGGCGCAGCAGGGCCTGCGGGTCACCGTGCCGCCGCTGCTGCTGGTCCACGCCGGGACCGAGCGCTCGTACCGCGAATTGTGGCGGCATCATCTGCGCTGGGCGGTGACGATCCGCGGCGTGGCCGGCGCCGGGCATTGGGGCTCGCTGGTCACGCATGCGATACCGCTGGCATTGCTGGCGATGCTGCTGCATCCGGCGACGGGCGGCCCGCTGCTGTTCGCGGCGCTTACATCGCGAATGGCACTTGCAGCCCAGGTCGATCGCCTCCATGGGCAGCGCACGGCGCCGGCCTGGATGATCCCTCTGGCCGATTGCCTCGGCTTCGTCATATTCTGCGCCAGTCTGACCGCACGAAAGGTTGATTGGCGCGGCGCCACGCTTACTATGCAAGCGGATGGGCGCATTGCCGCTTGAAAAAGAGAAACCCGATGAAGCGTACCCTATTCCTGCAGGCCCCTTCGTTCGACGGCTATGACGGCGGCGCCGGCGCGCGCTACCAGATGAAGCGCGAGGTCAAGAGCTTCTGGTACCCGACCTGGCTGGCGCAACCCGCCGCGATGGTGCCGGGATCGAAGCTGATCGACGCCCCGGCGCACGATCTGAGCTGGGACGATATCGCGCATGAAGTCGATGCGCGCGATCTGGTGATTCTGCACACCTCCACCCCCAGCTTCGGGCAGGATGTGCGCACGGCGGAGCTGATCAAGGCGCGCAACCCGGCCTGTCTGATCGGCTTCATCGGCGCCAAGGTCGCCGTGGAATCGGAAAAATCGCTACTCGCGAGCCCCGCGATCGATTTCGTCTGCCGCAATGAATTCGACTATACCGTGGTCGATGTCGCCGGCGGCATGCCGCTGCGCGATGTGCTGGGCATCTCGTATCGCGACACCGATGGCGCGATCATCCACAATAAAGACCGCCCGGTGATCGAGAACATGGACGATCTGCCGATGGTTTCGCCGATCTACAAGCGCGACCTGGTCATCGAGAAATACTTCGGCGGCTATCTCAAGCACCCCTACGTCAGCTTCTACACCGGGCGGGGATGCAAGAGCCGGTGCACCTTCTGCCTGTGGCCGCAAACCGTGGGCGGGCATAATTACCGCACGCGCTCGATCGCCAAGGTAATTGAGGAGGTCAAATATGTGCTGAAGGAAATCCCGCAGACCAAGGAAATCTTTTTCGATGACGACACGCTGACCGATCATCGCGAGCGCGTTGCCGCGCTGGCGGTGGAATTGGGCAAGCTGGGCTTCGGCAAGCCCGGTTTTGGCGTCTCGTGGAGCTGCAATGCCAAGGCCAACGTGCCTTACGAAACGCTGAAAGTGCTGCGCGAAAACGGGCTTCGACTGCTGCTGGTCGGCTATGAGAGCGGCAACCAGCAGATTCTGCACAATATCAAGAAGGGCCTGCGCACCGATGTCGCGCGGCAATTCACTAAAGATTGCCATAGCCTGGGCATCGTCATCCACGGCACCTTCATCCTCGGCCTGCCCGGCGAAACGCTGGAAACCATCGAGGAGACGATCAATTACGCCAAGGAACTGGACCCGCATACCATCCAGGTCAGCCTGGCGGCGCCTTATCCGGGCACGTTCCTCTACAAGCAGGCCACGGCCAACGGCTGGTTCGATGGCAGCGATCA
>CAXTOI010000348.1:0-4442 GCA_964245645.1 uncultured Novosphingobium sp.
GGCAAAATCCTCGGCCACCACATGGTGGCCGACGGCGCCCCGCGCATCGCCGGGCAGTTCGCAGGAATAGCGTCCCAGCGGCAGCGTCTGGATCTGGGTCGCCAGCGCAGGCGGCGCGGCCAAGCCAAATCCGGCCAGCAACGCCATGGCAAAACGCCCGCAATGCGCCGATTGCCAGCGTGACGCTGCCGCGCTAAGGGCGCGCCTTCCCTGGTATTGCGTCAGTGCATTGCTCATTTCGGGCATCCGTTTTGGCCGTTCACCAGTCTTTGCTCTTTCCCATTATCGATTTTTTCTTTTCCATCGAAGGCAGCCCCATGAAGATCAGCGGCGTGGATATCCGTCCCGGCAATATCATCGAATACGAAAAAGGCATCTGGAAGGTCGCCAAGACCCAGCATACCCAGCCGGGCAAGGGCGGCGCCTTTATGCAGGTCGAGATGAAGAACCTGATCGACGGGCGCAAGAACAATATCCGCTTTCGCAGCCAGGATACGGTGGAGCGCGTGCGGCTGGATACCAAGGATTTCCAATTCCTCTACGTCGATGGCGACAGCCTGGTGTTCATGGATCAGGTCACTTACGACCAGATCACCCTGCCCACCGATCTGCTGGGGGACGCGGCAGCGTTCCTGCAGGATGGTATGGAAGTGACATTGGAAATGTACGATGAACGGCCGATCAGCGTCGCGCTGCCCGAGCAGGTGGAAGCCACGATCGTCGAGGCCGATGCGGTGGTCAAAGGCCAGACCGCCAGTTCCAGCTTCAAGCCGGCGCTGCTCGACAATGGCGTAAAGGTGATGGTGCCGCCGCATATCGGCAGCGGCACGCGGATCATCGTCGATGTCTACGAGCGCACTTACGTCGGCAAGGCCGGCTGATCCTTCATGGCCGCCATTTCCGGAATTATCCGCGTCATCGAAAAGGCCGCACGCAAGGCCGGCCAGCGCTTGCGCCGTGATTTCGGCGAGGTGGAGCATCTGCAGGTCAGCCGCAAAGGGCCTGCCGATTTCGTCTCGAAGGCCGACCAGAACGCCGAGCGCACCATTTACGACGAATTGCGCATTGCGCGGCCCGACTGGGGATTCCTGCTGGAAGAAGCCGGCGAAATCCCCGGCGATCCGACCAAGCCGCGCTGGGTGGTCGATCCGCTCGACGGCACCAGCAATTTTCTCCACGGCATCCCGCATTTCTCGATCTCGATCGCCGCGCAGGAGCCGAAACTAGATGGCTCGGGCTGGGGCGATGTCATCGCCGGGATCGTCTATCAGCCGATCACCGACGAAAGCTTCTGGGCCGAAAAGAACCGCGGCGCGTGGCTGCAGGACCGGCGGCTGCGCGTCTCGGGCCGCCGCCATCTCGACGAAAGCCTGATCGCCACCGGCATTCCATTCGCCGGCCATGGTGATTTTGCCGAATGGACGAAGATCTTTCAGGCGATCGGGCCGCAAGTGGCGGGAATTCGCCGCTTCGGGTCAGCCGCGCTCGATCTCGCCTGGGTCGCGGCCGGGCGCTATGAGGGTTTCTGGGAAAGCGGCCTCTCGCCGTGGGATACCGCCGCCGGCTGCCTGCTGGTGCGCGAGGCGGGCGGGTTCGTCACCGATTTCCAGGGACGGTCGGTGCCGGTGTGCGATGCTCAATTGCTCGCCGGCAACGACGCCCTGCATTCGCGGCTGCACAAGGTGCTGGTGGGGGCGTTGAAGGTTTAGCACCAGCCAACGCCATCCCAGGACAGGCGGGGTGGGGATGAGCGCCGCGCATCGTTGGGTATTGGGAATGCGAAGCGGCTTGAAGAGCCGCGCTCGTGCCGCTAAGCGGCCTCTCTGCACAGTGCCCCTGTGGTGGAATGGTAGACGCGATCGACTCAAAATCGATTATCGAAAGATGTGCCCGTTCAAGTCGGGCCAGGGGCACCAAGTCGTTAAGGGCGCAGGCGCTGCGGGTATAGCTTAGTGGTAAAGCACCAGCCTTCCAAGCTGGCTATGCGGGTTCGATTCCCGCTACCCGCTCCATCACGATCTACGCATCGACGACCATAGCGCCGCCCCGATCAGCACTGCCCCGATCAACCCGGTAACTGCCTGGGGGACATCGACCAGCGCCGACAACAGCATGATGACCCCCAGCGCGATGATTGCCCAGAATGCGCCGTGCTCGAGATAACGATACTTCGCCAGCGTGCTTTTCCTGACCATCAGCATCGTCAGCGATCGCACGAACACTGCGCCGATCGACAAGCCGATGGCGATGATCACCATGTTCCGGGTCAGTGCGAAGGCCCCGATCACCCCGTCGAGGCTGAACGAGGCGTCCAGAATGTTGAGATAGATGAAGGCGCCCAGCCCGGCTTGCACGACGGCGCCGGTCAGTGCCCGGCGGGCTGCCTGTGCTTTCATCACGCTGCTCAATGCTTCCACCGAGATGAAGGCGATCACCCCGATCAGCCCGGCTGCCAGGAATTGCATCGCCTCTGCGGTCGGCAGATTCCGCGCGATCGACAGCAATGCACCGATCAGCAGCGCGATCTGGGCCGCCTCGATGCTGGCGATACGCTGCAGCGGCCGTTCCACCCAGCCGAGCCAGTGCACCTCCTTGTCGGCATCGATGAAAAAGCCAAGCCCTACCAGCGACAGAAACGCCCCGCCGAAACCCGCGATGGCGACATGCGCGTGCGAAACGATCGCCTCGTAGCGCGCCGGGTCTTCCAGCGAAAGCCGAACGGCATCGATAGGGCCCAGTCCGGCGGTCAGCCCCACGATCGCCAAGGGGAAGGCGATCCGCGTCCCGAACACCGCGAAGATCATTCCCCATGTCAGGAACCGCGTCTGCCAGACCGGCTCCATTTCGGTCAGCACCGCGGCGTTGACCACGGCATTGTCGAACGAGAGCGACACTTCGAGCACGGCCAGCACCATGACCACCCACAGCATCGCCCCGGTCGATTCCAGCGAGCGCGTGTCGTTCCAGCCATAGGCGGCAGCCAGCGCCAGGCCGACGAAAGCGAGCAGGATCGAGCCTGCAAAATGCTGCCGGAATGTACGAAGCAATCAGCGTACCTCTATTTCGGCTGATAAGTCTGCTCAGGCCCCGGAAAGCTGCGCGCCCGAACCTCTGCCGCATAGTGTTCCGCCGCTCCGGAAATAACCTGCGCCATTTCGCCATACCGCTTCACGAAACGCGGTACGCGCTCGAACATGCCCAGCATGTCCTCGGCGACGAGGATCTGTCCGTCGCACTGCGCCGAAGCGCCGATGCCGATGATCGGGCAAGCCACCGCACGAGTCACGGCAACCGCGATCGGTTCGATCACCCCTTCGACGACGATCGCACAAGCGCCGGCATCGGCCAGCGCCTGGGCATCGCTGACGATCTTGGCCGCTTCCGCCTCGCTGCGCCCGCGCGCGCCATAGCCGCCCAGCACATTGACCGCTTGCGGCGTCAGGCCGACATGACCGATCACCGGAATCCCGCGCTGAGTCAGGAATGCGACGGTCTCGGCCATGACCGCGCCGCCCTCGAGCTTGACCCCGGCGCAACCGGTTTCCTTGAGCAGCCGCGCCGCATTGTCGAAGGCCTGCGCCGGCGATGCCTCGTAGCTGCCGAAAGGCATGTCGACGATCACCACCGCGTGATAACTCCCGCGTACCACCGCCGCGCCATGCGCCGCCATGATGTCCAGCGTCACCGGCACGCTAGACGGCAACCCGTAGATCACCTGCCCCAGCGAATCGCCGACCAGCAGCATGTCGCAATGCGCATCGAGCAATTGCGCCTGGCGCGCGGTATAGGCCGTCAGCATGACCAGCGGCTCGCGCGTCCGCCCGTCGAACTTGCGGCGCTGGATCGCCGGCACGGTCAGCCGCCGCATCGGCGCCGGCGTCGGATTGGCGCGACTGGTCGCGGTGTCGAGTTGGAAGCTCGTGGACATCCCCTGTACTAGAACATCGTGCGTGAAAGAGGATACCGGTTTTTTCGGGCGTTCCGGCGTGGTCCTTGACAGGTCCACGAGCGTACAAACATGGTGGCCGGCGGTTGGTGCTTGCCAAGTGTGCCGGCTCCGCTAGCCTTAGCGCACGCAGCATGAAGGAATATGGATGTTCGGTCGCATCAAGCCGCTCGACGCAATTCTGGCAACGGCTGAAAAAAACAGCCTGGAACGCTCGCTGGGGGCGGTCCAACTGACCCTGCTGGGGGTCGGTGCGGTGATCGGCACCGGGATCTTCGTGCTGACTGCGGTGGCGGCGCAAAAGGCCGGGCCGGGCATGATCGTCAGTTTCATGATCGCCGGCTTCGTCTGTGCGGTGGCCGCGCTGTGCTATTCCGAGCTTTCCTCGATGGTGCCGGTGGCGGGTTCGGCCTACACCTATACTTATGCCGTACTGGGGGAGGTGATGGCGTGGATGGTAGGCTGGGCGCTGGTGCTGGAATATGCGCTGGGCGCC
>CAXTOI010000349.1:0-4432 GCA_964245645.1 uncultured Novosphingobium sp.
CATCTCGCCCGCCATGTGCAAATCCGCCAGGAAATTGGCTTCGGCTGCATCCCGGGCCGCATCGCCCAGCCGCAGCAGATAGGACGGATGCGTCGTCACCAGCAATCTGGCGCCGGATGCCAGAGACTGCGGCGTCCCCCGCGTGGCCGAGACGTTGATCGTCTTGCCCAGGATGCCCCGCGCCGCGCTGGCGCCGAGTGCCAGGATGACACGCGGCTGCACCAGCGCCAGTTCGGCGTCGAGCCACCAGCGGCAGTGGTCGATCTCGCCGGCCGTCGGCGTTGCATGGATGCGTTGCTTGCCCCGCAGCGTGAATTTGAAATGCTTCACGGCATTGGTCATGTAGCTGTCGGCGCGAGCGATCCCGGCGTGTGCCAGATTATCGTCGAGCAACTGCCCGGCAGGGCCCACGAAGGGCCGACCCGTGCGATCCTCGTGATCGCCGGGCTGCTCGCCGACGATCATCAGCCCGGCATCCTGGGGTCCCTCGCCATGGACCGCCTGCGTGGCGTGGCAATGCAGCGAGCAACGCGCGCAACCGTCGATGCCGCTGCGCAACGCGTGCCAGTCTCGCGGCGGCGGTTCGCCCGGCCCCGCCCCCAGGGCGATCATCGCCGCCGAGCGCGCCTGCGCGCCGGCCACCAGCGCCGGGATCAGCGCGGCCTCTGGCAGGTTTTTCCAGAACCGGCGGGGCATTTCCTTCTGCATGGCGTCGATTTTCAGCCGCGCCGGGTTGAAGATCGCCGCATAATAGCTGCGCCACAAATCTTCCCCGGCGTCGCTGCTGGGCGCATCGGCGCGGGTGGCGCCCGGTGCTTCGATTAGTTCGCTGCCGTCCCAATGCAGGCACACATCCGGCGTCAGGATCGACCAGCGCATATTGGCAAAGCGCCCGGCAAAAAACTTCGCGTTTGCACGGACGATGTGGTGGTCGGGTTCGTACCAGGCCACATAGGTCGGTTCGGTTTCGCCCTCCTCAGCCAGTTCCCGGAACCGCACGAAGGCGCGCATCTTGTGAATGTCGCGCCGGACCGCCTGGGCAAGGTTGCGCGCGAGGGATACATCGACGTCGCTGGCATCGTCGAGCAGGCGCGGGATGGAACCCGATCGCCACAACAGCCGATAAAGCAGCGTCAGACGCGCCGGATCGCGGTGCATGAAAATCGTCTCGGCCAGCTTCATGAAGTCGGCCGACACATTGCGCCGGGGCCGATCCGCCGGCGGCGGCAACGGGTCCGCGAACAGGCCGGCGCCATCCCAACAGACCAGCGATGGCTCGATTGCGGCTGCGAGCAGCAACCGTGCCTGCGCCCGCCATTCCGCAAACCGTTCCGGCGGATCGAGCGCGATCATGCGAAGAGTTCGAGTTGCCTGACAGGTTGCGGGCTGACCAGCCCTGGCCGCAGATCGTCGCTGTCGGCAAGCAGCACCGGCCGCCAATCGGCGGCGATAATGAACGGCTTGATCCGGGTCACCGATACCGTCAACCGGGCAAGGTCGTCCAGCCGCAGCGTTTTCTGCCGCCGCGTGCGCACCATGGCATCGACCGCGCGCACCCCCAAACCAGGCACCCGCAGCAATTGCTCGCGCGCCGCGCGATTGACATCCACCGGAAAGCTCTCGCGAAAGCGCAAGGCCCAGGCCAGCTTCGGATCGATGTCGAGCGGCAACATGCCCGCTGCATCGGTGGCCTGCTGCACTTCGCGGCTCGAAAATCCGTAAAAGCGGATGAGCCAATCCGATTGGTACAGCCGGTGTTCGCGGATCATCGGCGGCGATTTCAGCGGCAGGACCGCGCTCGCGTCCGGAATGGGACTGAAAGCCGAATAATAGACCCGCTTCAGGCCGAACCCCCGATAAAGATCCTGGGCCCGGCCAACGATGGCGCAATCGCTGGCGTCATCGGCGCCGACGATCATCTGTGTCGATTGGCCGGCGGGGGCAAATTTGGGCGCGCTGCGGTATTTCTTCCGTGCGTCGCGATTATCCGCGATGGCGGATTGCACCCCATCCATCGCGCCTTCGATGCGGGTGCTGTCCTTGTCGGGTGCCAGCCGGTTCAGCCCCGCTACCGTGGGCAATTCGACGTTGATCGACAAGCGATCGGCGTGACGCCCGGCCGCCTCGATCAACAGCGGATCGGCATCGGGTATGGTCTTGAGATGGATGTAGCCGCGAAAATCGTGATCCTCCCGCAGCGTGCGCGCCACTTCGACCATCTGCTCCATGGTGTGGCTGGAGGATTTGATGATCCCGGAAGATAGGAACAGCCCCTCGATGTAATTGCGCCGGTAAAACGACAGTGTCAGTTCAACTACCTCGGCAACGGTGAACCTCGCGCGTTGGACATCGGAGCTCTTGCGGTTGATGCAATAGTGGCAATCGAAGATGCAATGGTTGGTCAACAGGATCTTGAGCAGCGAAATACAGCGGCCATCGGGGGCGTAGGAGTGGCAGATGCCCATGCCGCCGGTCGATCCGAGCCCCTTGCCCGATTGGCTGGACCGTTTCGCGGTGCCCGATGACGCGCAGGACGCATCGTATTTTGCCGCGTCGGCGAGGATTTCCAGCTTTTCCTGCAGGGTATGCGTCGCCATGCGTTCGATATATGTTCTATGGCGCTGGCTGTCCAGTCCTACTGCCGCTGCGTTATCGATCCTGACCAACTTTGCTCATGGTCATGAGAATGACGCGCGGAAGTTGCCCGGAGCGCGTTCGAACCGCTCGACCTCGCCTTTGCGGGCAAGATAAAGCGCGTCGATTTCGGTCAGAAACAATCCATGGCCGAGCAGGCCGGGGATCGCCGATAATCGTGCAGCAGTTTCCACTGGATCGGATAGTCCAGGAAACACGCAATCGGCGAGCAAATTATCCTGGTCTGAGCGCGTGATCCGGCCTCCTGCTGCGCGCAATGTCGCTTTCGCGCCAAGCGCCACGATTGCCCCCAGCACGAATTCGCGGGCAAACGGCAGGATCTCGACCGGTACCGCCCGGTTGCCGATGGCGGGGCTGAACTTCGAGCTGTCGGCGATCGCAATCATCCGGCGCGAGGCGGTCGCGACGATCTTTTCGCGCAGATGAGCGCCGCCGCCGCCCTTGATCGCGCGCAGTGAACCGTCGATCTCGTCCACGCCGTCGATCGTCAGGTCGATTCGCGATCGATCCTCGAACGGCACGATGGTGATGCCTGCCGCTTGCGCGGCGGCCGCAGTGGCGGCCGAGGTCGCAACGCAGACGATATCGAGCCCCGCACTTACCCGCGCGGCCACGATCGGGATCAGTTCCGCGACGGTCGATCCGGTGCCGAGCCCGACGATCATGCCGGCTTCGATCTCGGCGGCAGCCGCCAGGGCTGCCAGGCGTTTTTCATCCTTGTGCACGTGATCTTGCTCCCTGGTGCAGACGTTCGGCGCCGCCATATTATTCACGGCTCGGGTGCGTCATGTCATAAAATCGTACTATCGATGACACATCGTCGCGGTACGTGTACCGCGCGGCTGACACGCTTTAATCGAGGAACCAAACGACAGCCCTGGCGGTTTATCAGCAATTGTTTCAATCGGTCGAGCGCGTGATCCCAACGCGGGGATTCCACTCTGCCAAAACGTTCCAAACCCTTTTTGGTCGCGCGTTTCCACCGCGCCAACGGAGAATATATCGATGAGCGAGCAAACCGCTGGCCAGTTGCATGAAAGACCGGATTCGTCCAGCCAGGGCGCCGCTGCCGCGCCGGATATCGATCTGCTGGCGATCAATACGATCCGCACTCTCGCGATGGACGCGGTGCAAAAAGCCGACTCGGGACATCCGGGAACGCCGATGGCGCTGGCGCCGGTCGGTTATACGCTGTGGCAATCCTTCCTGCGCTACGATCCCAAGACCCCGCTGTGGCCCAATCGCGACCGTTTCGTGCTGTCCAACGGCCACGCCTCGATGCTGCTCTATTCCTTGATCCACCTGTCGGGCATTCGCGACATCGGCGATCCGGCGCGGGAGGCTGTCACGCTCGACGACATCAAGGGCTTTCGCCAGATGGACAGCCGCTGCCCCGGCCATCCCGAACATGGCCAGACCACCGGCGTCGAGACCACCACCGGCCCGCTCGGCCAGGGCTGCGGCAACAGCGTGGGTATGGCGATGGCGGGCAAATGGCTCGGCTCCCATTTCAACCAGCCGGGCGGCACTCTGTTCGATTACGATGTCTACACGATCTGCGGCGATGGCGACATGATGGAAGGTGTCGCCAGCGAAGCCGCCTCGATCGCCGGGCACCTCAAATTGTCGAACCTCTGCTGGATCTACGATTCGAACACGATCAGCATCGAGGGGCACACGGATCTCGCCTTCAGCGAGGATGTCGCCAAGCGCTTCGAAGCCTATAAGTGGAACGTCCTGCACGTCACGGACGCGAACGACACGGACGCGCTGACGA
>CAXTOI010000350.1:0-4428 GCA_964245645.1 uncultured Novosphingobium sp.
GACTACATCAACTGCCCGATGGACAAGGCGCAGTATCTCGCCTTTCACGAAGGGTTGCTGACTGGCGATAAAAGCGAATTCAAGCAATGGGAGGCCGATACCCCCTATTTCGAAGGCTGCATGCCGATCGAAGTGATGGCCGCGCGCGGCGTCGATACGCTGCGCTTCGGGCCGATGAAGCCGGTCGGGCTCGACGATCCGCGCACCGGGCGCTGGGCCCACGCCGTGGTGCAATTGCGCCAGGACAACAAGCTGGGCACGCTGTGGAATATGGTCGGTTTCCAGACCAAGCTCAAGCATGCCGAACAGACGCGGCTGTTTCGCACCATTCCAGGGCTGGAACAGGCGGAATTCGCGCGGCTGGGCGGGCTGCATCGCAACACCTTCCTCAATTCGCCGCGCCTGCTCGACCGCCAGTTGCGGCTGCCCGGTGCGCCGCATATCCGCTTTGCCGGGCAGATCACCGGCTGCGAAGGCTATGTCGAAAGCGCCGCGATCGGCCTGCTGACCGGCATGATGGCGGCGCATGAGCTGGCCGGGCGGGAGTGGACCGCGCCGCCGCCGACCACCGCGCTGGGCGCGCTGCTGTCGCATATCACCGGCGATGCCGAGGCGGAGAGCTATCAGCCGATGAACGTCAACTTCGGACTGTTTCCGCCGGTCGGCCCGCTCACCGAAGCAGGGCGGAAGATGAAGAAACCCGACCGCAAGCTTGCCTACACCGGCCGAGCCAAGGCCGATCTAATGGGCTGGCTCCCCCGCGTCGCCCTCTGAGTCGCTATCCGGGCTGGCCGCATCGTCCTTTCCGCGCGCGCCCAAGCCATTGGCGCAGCGGGCAGTTGATTTTCGCTTGGCGCGCTTGGCCGCAGCGGCGGCATCATAAGCGGCGAGTTCGACCGGGGTGATCACGCCGTCGTGATTGGTGTCGATCTCCTTGAACCGGTCGGACGTCTTCACCGCCCATTCCTCGAAACTCAGCATATTGTCGTGGTTGGTGTCCAGCTTCTGGAACGCCTTGACCCGCGTGCTCAGCATTTCGGTGCGCGTAACCTGCCCATCGCGGTTGCGGTCGTAGCGGTTGAAGCGCTTCTGCTCCTTCGACAAGGTCGCCTTGGCGGCGCGCGGCAGCGATGCGCCATGCGCGCCCGGATTCGCGCTGGGCAACGCAATCGGCTCATCGCCGGGCGGCGGTGTGCCGGAAAGATCGGGGGGCGGCACGGCTCGCGCCAGTTCGGCCCGCCCCTGCCACCAGAACAGCCCCGCCGCGACCATCAACAGCGCCGCCAAGGCGCCCAGCACCATCCGATTCATTGCTCTCTCCCCCATGGCGCGGCGCACGCCGGGAGAAACTACGCCAGCAAATATCAAATGAAATCAAATTTTTCCGTTGATCCACGTATTTGTACCATGCGGAGATTTTGTTTGAAAACCGGCTGGGTTACATGCCGAGAATGCCGAGCCGCAGCGCGACCCAGAACTCGCCGTCGCCACGCATCGCCTTTTCGTCGTTCAGGCTGCGCGTGCCCAAGCCATGCAGGATCGCCAGCGGCCGCAGGGCGCGCGGCAGGCGCGGCAGGCGGCGATCGTGGCCAGCCGCCAGCATCCGCGCCGCAGCCCGCTCGTCGGGGTGCGACAGATGCGTGGCGAGATCGGCCAAGGCCCAACCGGCACCGGCCCGATATGCGGTGCCGGCCGCGTCGGGGCACTGTACCACCAGCGCCAGCCCGCGCATTGCCGCCGCGCGTCCGACGACAAAATCCTCCAGCGCGGCGCTGGGCAGCGGCGCTTCGCCCACCAGCATTTCCCAGCCATCGACCAATGCACCCAGGCAGCCATGCTGACCATGCCAGTCCGCCAGGGCGGCCAGCAGCGGCTCGCCCCGAGGCCAGTTCGCTGCATCTTCCTTCAGGCGATCGCGCCACCATGCCAAGCGGATCTGCGTCAGCACCGGCTCGCGATGGCCACGCAATAGCTGCCCCAGCCGCGCATCCAGCGCCAGAAAGGCCAGCCACGCTGGGCGCGCCCGCCCCGGTGCATAGGCCAGTGCCAGTCGCTGCACTGGTGGTAGCAAGGCAAGCAGATCGTGATTCATGACGCTGTTCTTGTCAGCAAACCCGGCCGATGAACAGGGCGCCGCCGTTAATGGACCAGCCGTGCCGATTGCACCGTCATTGCAAACAACGCGCTCAATGCGGCCGAAATGTCCTGGTTCACGCTGACCTGATAGACCAGCGCGCCGCCGCTCGACGATGGCGATGCGCAGGATTGCAGCGCCGCCAGGATGTTGGGCGTGTTGGCGGCATAACCGGGATAATCGGGCAGAATCGTGTTCGGGTCGTAAGTGGTGTAGAGGATGGCGATGCGGATGCCCCGCGCCTTGATCGCGGTGCATTGGCCCAGCGCGTTGGCATTCCACTGCTGGCGGATCTGGCTGCCGCTGATCATCTCATCCTGGTAGCCGTCGGTAACGATGATCAGCACTTCCTGCGGCGAAGAGCTCGACGCCCCCGTCCCCGGAGCAGGCATCAGCGAGTTCATCGAGGTCAAGGACGCCAGCGGGCCGGAATCCGAATTATAGGTGTAATAACCCGGATAAGCCGTCGAGCCCAGCGTCGACGGATAATACATATTGCTCATCATGTATGGCGCCAGCGTTCCGGTGCTCGGCACCAGCGCCGATGGGGCAAGGCTGTTTACGTTAGTCAGCGATGAGGTCAGCGGATCGATATGATAATTGAAGGTGAAGAACTGCATCTGGTAGATGATCGGCGTCGGCGAGTTGGTGAACCCGGCCACGGTGTTCTGGGCGGTGGTGATCAGGTTTTGCGCTGCGGCCAGTTCGGCATCGATCCGCATCGGAATGGATGTCGTTCCCGATGCCGGAAAAGCCTTGCCGTAATTTTCCGCGAGCCAGAACGGATCGGCGAAATAGACATTGACCGATACCGCACTGTTGTTGGCGGAAGAGGTGTCCGCCTCCGCCATATTTAGGGCCATCCAACACCGTCCAGCGTCGTATATAAGCTACTTGAAAGTTATAGGTTTTATTGTCTAGACACGTCCAGCGATGTCCATTAGAAACTCACCCGTCCTTGTGGGTAGGATTGGTGGCAGGAAAAGACATGGCAAGAGAACTTTCCAAGATGGACGCGGCCCGGTCACAGACCAAGGTTGGCCGTCACGCAACGGGCGAGCCGGGCCTGTATGTGCAAGTCGCTCAAGGCCGGGATAAGGTCACCCGGTCATGGATACTGCGCTACATGATCGCTGGGCAGGCGCGCCAGCTTGGGCTGGGCAGCTTGGACGTGATGCCGACAACGGAAGCCCGCCGCCGTGCGATGAAAGCGCGGCTTTCGATCCGCGACGGCATTGACCCGCTGGCTGAAAAGGAAGCGGCTAAGGAAGCTGCACTACTGAAACGTGCCCGCACCAAAACTTTTGCCGAATGCGCCGAAGATAAGATAGCTATAGTGGTTGAGGGACTAACTAACGAAAAGCATCAAGCGCAATGGAAATCAACGCTTAAGACCTACGCTTATCCACTAATTGGAGACAAGGCAGTTGATACTATCACTGTTGATGACGTTGAAGCCATATTAAAACCAATTTGGGCAACTAAGCGCGAGACAGCTAGTCGTGTTCGCGGGCGTATTGAGGCAGTATTAGATTACGCAAAGGCCAAAAAGTTCCGTGAGGGCGACAACCCGGCAGCATGGAAGGGGAACCTGAAAGAACTTTTGGGATCGTCCGCCGCAACGAAAAAGCATCAGCCATCCCTGCCCTATGCCGAAGTAGCAAAGTTCGTGATCGCACTTCGCCAGCGCGAAGGCATGGCCGCAATGGCGCTTGAATTTGGCATCCTTTGTGCCGCGCGCTCTGGCGAAGTGTTGGGCGCGACATGGGATGAAATCGACATGGAAGCCAAACTGTGGACCATTCCCGCCGACCGCATGAAGGCCAAGCGCGAGCATACCATTCCGTTGACCGATGCAGCGCTGGCATTGCTGGCGAAGGCGTCGGCGCTAAAGCAGGCAGATGTCCCCTACGTTTTTCCAGCCGCTCGCGGCGGCAAGCTATCCGATATGGCGTTGTCGATGTTGATCCGCCGCATGAATGGCGAAAGTCCACAGTTTGTTGATGGCCGTACTCGCGACCCTATCGTGCCGCATGGGTTCCGTAGCACGTTCCGCGATTGGGCTGGTGAAACTACCGCACATCCGCGCGAAGTTATTGAACATGCATTGGCGCATCAATTGAAGGACAAGGCCGAAGCATCATACGCGCGCGGAAAGCTTCTCGTAAAGCGCCGTAAACTGATGGACGATTGGGCCGTATATTGCGCCCGTCACCTAGCCGGAGGCAATAACGTAGTTTCGATCAAAGCTGATCTTGAAGTTAAAATTGCATAACTGGCAGTATGTACTCGTA
>CAXTOI010000351.1:0-4371 GCA_964245645.1 uncultured Novosphingobium sp.
GACCAAGCGTGGCGACCTCCTGGCCCTCGCGCGGGGTCGGCTGACCGCCTTTGCGCCGGGTCTGCAGCGGGTCGGGCTGTCGGCGACGCTGGGCGATCCGCAGGCGTTTTGCGAATGGCTGGCGCCGGAGGGGAATGGAGCGGCAGTGGCGCTGGTTATCGGCGAAACGGGTGCCGCGCCGGTGGTCGAGGTAATGGTGCCGCAAGGCGAAACGATGCCCTGGGGCGGCCATGCCGCGCGCTGGGGCGTGGCGCAGGTCTATGAGCAGATCGCCGCACACCGCACCACGCTGGTGTTCACCAATACGCGCTTCCTGGCCGAATATATCTTTCAATCGCTGTGGGAGGCCAACGATCAGAACCTGCCGATCGGCATCCATCACGGCTCGCTGTCGCGCGAGGTACGACGCAAGGTCGAGGGGGCGATGGCGCGCGGCGAGCTGCGCGCGCTGGTCTGCACCGCCAGCCTCGATCTCGGCGTCGATTGGGGCGACATCGATCTGGTGATCCAGATGGGCGCGCCCAAGGGCTCGTCGCGGCTGCTGCAACGGATCGGCCGCGCCAATCACCGGCTCGACCAGGCCAGCGAAGCCTTGCTGGTGCCTGGCAATCGTTTCGAATTCATCGAGGCGATGGCCGCCGCCGAGGCCGTCCGGCAAGGCGAACGCGATGGCGAGGCATTTCGGCCGGGCAGCCTGGACGTGCTGGCGCAGCATGTCATGGCCTGCGTCTGCGCCGCCCCGTTTGCCGAAGATGCCCTGCTGGCGGAGGTACGCGGTGCGGCGCCGTATCGCTGGGTGGACGAGGTGCTGTGGCAGCGCGTGCTGAATTTCGTCGCGACCGGGGGCTACGCCCTGCGCGCCTATGACCGCTTTCGCCGCATCGTGCGCGATCGCGATGGCACATGGCGGCTGGCGCACCCGGAAATGGCCGCGCGGCACCGGCTCAACGCGGGGATCATCGTCGATAGCGAAATGATCGAGATCCGTTTCCGAAACGGCAAGGCGCTGGGCCGCGTCGAGGAGGAATTTGCCGCCCAGCTCGGGCCGGGCGACACCTTCCGCTTCGCCGGGCTCGATCTTGAAGTCGAAGGTCTGCGCGACGGCGATCTCGTCGTCCACGCCTCCAAGACATCGGCGATGATCCCCAGCTATCTCGGTGCGCGCATCGCGATCAGCAGCGATCTGGCCGGCAAGGTCCAGACCATGCTGAACGACCGCGCGGGCTGGGCGCGCTTTCCCGATGATGTCCGCGAATGGCTGGAAATGCAGGCCTGGCGCTCGCAACTGCCGCAGCCGGGGCGGCTGCTGGTCGAAAGCTTCCCGCTGAAATCGCGCGCCTACACGGTGTTCTACACCTTTGAAGGCTGGCCCGCCAACCAGTCGCTCGGCATGTTGCTGACCCGCCGGATGGAGGATCGCGGCCTTGCCCCGCTCGGCTTTGTGGCCAATGATTATGCCCTGGCGGTGTGGGGGTTGCATGAGATAAGCGACCCCGCCAGCCTGCTGTCCACCGAAATCCTCGCCGGCGAATTCGTCGATTGGGTGCAGAAATCATACCTCCTGCGCCGCGCCTTTCGCGAGGTTGCAGTCATTTCAGGCCTGATCGAACGCCAGCAGCCGGGCAAACGCAAGACCGGGCGGCAAGTCACGTTCTCGACCGACTTGATCTACGATGTCCTGCTCCGCTACGAGCCCGATCATCTGCTGATCGAAGCCGCCTGGGCCGACGCCCGCGCGCGGCTGACCGATGTTGCGCGCATCGCCGATGTCCTGGAACGTGCCCAGGTGGGGGTAGACCATATCGTGCTGGAACGCGTCAGCCCGCTGGCCGTGCCGCTGCTGACGATGATCGGACGTGAAAGCGTGGCGGTGGGTTCGACCGATGACGAACTGCTGGTCGAGGCCGAAAGCCTGGCCGCAGCAGCGATGCGGCCCGATTGAGTTGTGCTGATACCGCATTCATGGGTTGCGACCGATCGCTCCCTTCCGTTCCGGGAAGGTTTGGAGGGGTATCGACGCTGACATCGACACGCGGCCGATCGGCCTTGCATCCGCCCGACATCGCACTCAAGCGCCGGGATGGAACGACACCAAGGCACGAGTTTGCCGACTGACCAGAACATCATCAGTGCTATATTGCTCCTCCACACTTTTCACATAATTTTTGACCGTCGGAACATAATACATGTCGCTATGGTATTTGGTGGTCAGTAGCCTGAGGCCGCCGCGCTGGCTACGAGTCACAGTGGCTCCTCCTTCCGCAGAACTGACAGCACTGCCGGCTACTGCATTGGGCACGGCGAACGTTCCCTGGTCGATCCCCGATGATTCGACTTTGATCGCGTGGAAGGTTCCTGCGGCCACGGTCACGTCTTGCCAACCAACGGCCTTGTAAGTTCGGTGAACGTGCAACGAGGTTTGCGAGCCGCGCACAGTGGGGTCGGTGAAGTCCACCGTCCACGTCTGCCCCACCGTCAGCGGAAAGGCAAACGGCCTGGCGGTAGGTGCATCTTGTCCGTTTAATACGCGCCGGATACTCCAATCGGAGCCCACCAGGTGATCCTCGTAATTGCCAGGCGCTCCGTCACGCTTAAGCCCTACCAGTATCGTATCCGCGTCGCTTCGTTCGATCTTCAGGTCAAGCCGCCGCTGGTCGAAACCCTGGGTGCCGCGCTCTACGGTCTGGTCGAAAATCCAGGTATCCCCTGCCGCGAAGGCGGGTGCCTGCACCGGATCGTCGGCAGCGATCGTCACCAATCCCGCAATTCCAAGCAGCACGTTGCGACTGATCGTGATCGAACTCTGTCGCATTTCATCCCCCATCATTCGAACCTGCGCATCAAACACAACCTCCATGGAAGAGATCAAGACTGTTTTCAAATCTCAAAACGTCAAGAACAGCAATTAGCAATACCAAAATCGAACCGTGTGCGGCCCACCAGGTGGTATAGTCGGCCAAAAATAATCGCGATCGTAAAATACCTATGCTCCACCCCATCGCTTGCAAAAACCGCGGTCAGGACTAATTGCGCCCTATGTCCAGCATCCCCCGCACCCTCTACGAAAAAATCTGGGACGCCCACGTCGTTGAACGGCGCGAAGATGGCACCTGCCTGATCTATATCGACCGGCATCTGGTGCATGAAGTCACCAGCCCCCAAGCATTCGAGGCGCTGCGCGTCGCCGGGCGCGGGGTGCGCCGCCCTGACCTGACGCTGGCGGTGCCCGATCACAATCTGCCCACCACCGCGCGGCGCGATGCGGCAGGCCATCCCATCCCGATCGTCGATGTCGAAAGCGCGACGCAATTGGCGGCACTGTCTCGCAACACCGCCGAGTTCGGCGTCCGCCTGATCGGTGATGCCGACCCCGAGCAGGGCATCGTCCATGTCGTCGGGCCGGAACAGGGCTTTTCGCTGCCCGGCGCGACGATCGTCTGCGGCGACAGCCATACCTCGAGCCACGGCGGGCTGGGCGCGCTGGCGTTCGGCATCGGCACCTCGGAGGTCGAGCATGTGCTGGCCACGCAGACGCTGCTGCTTAAGCAATCAAAGACCATGGAAGTACGCGTCGAAGGCGATCTGCTCGCCGGCATCAGCCCCAAGGACCTCATCCTGCACATCATCGGCGTGGTCGGCACGGCGGGCGGCACCGGGCATGTCATCGAATTTCGCGGCCGCGTGTTCGAGCAGATGTCGGTCGAAGGCCGGCTGACGGTGTGCAACATGTCGATCGAGGGTGGCGCGCGCGCCGGGCTGATCGCGCCCGACGCCACCACCTTTGCTTATCTCCAGGGCCGCCCTTACGCACCCGAAGGCAGCGACTGGGACAAGGCGGTGGCGTGGTGGACCAGCCTCGCCACCGATCCCGGGGCGCGCTTCGACAAGACGGTGGTGATCAACGCCGCCGATGTGCAGCCGACCGTCACCTGGGGCACCAGCCCCGAGGATACCGTGGCGATCGGCGGGGTCGTGCCGGCACCCGAGAGCTTCGCCGATCCGTCCAAGCAGGAAGCTGTGCGCAAGAGCCTCGATTATATGGGGCTCGAACCGGGCGAGCGCCTCGACGCGGTCGCGGTGCAGAATGTCTTCATCGGCTCCTGCACCAACGGCCGGATCGAGGACCTGCGCGCCGCCGCCGCGGTGATCAAGGGCCGCCGCAAGGCCGACAACGTCAAATGGGCGATCGTCGTGACAGGCTCCGGGATGGTCAAGGCGCAGGGCGAGTCCGAGGGACTCGACCGTATCTTCACCGACGCGGGCCTCGAATGGCGCGAACCG
The DNA here is from genome assembly GCA_964245645.1 of uncultured Novosphingobium sp. Classification (GTDB taxonomy): domain Bacteria; phylum Pseudomonadota; class Alphaproteobacteria; order Sphingomonadales; family Sphingomonadaceae; genus Novosphingobium. The sequence goes on from CAXTOI010000351.1 coordinate 4,282, forward strand.
GGCTGTTCGGCCTGCCTCGCGATGAACCCCGACAAGGTGCCCGCGGGTGAGCGCTGCGCATCGACCAGCAATCGCAATTTCGTCGGCCGC
>CAXTOI010000352.1:0-4352 GCA_964245645.1 uncultured Novosphingobium sp.
CACCCACGGAACCCGCCTTCCTGCGACAGATCGCGCGGCGCCTGCGCGCCATCCTGAGTCGCGCGCAGCCCACGCAGCAACCGCCAGATCGCCCCGCCGCGACCCGAAAACCCGGTCGCCAGCAGCGCCGCATTCTGCAATGTGGCGCGCTCCTGCAGGATCAGATCTGGGAAACCGGCGATGATCGCCGCAGACGGCGGCGGGCCGGCATCGGCGGTCAGCGGGATGTCGAACCGGCCGTGTTCTGCCGCCACCGCCAGCAGCAAACGCGCGCCCGCGCGCCAGCCTTCACGCGCGGCGCGAGCCCAGAACTGCGGCCAATCGAGCGGGTAGTTTCGAACGAAACAGGCAATATCGCTTAGGATCACGGGCCCGCAGTCGAGCCGGTGACCATAAGCGGCATGGATCAGCAGATGGGCCAGCATGTCTTCGGGCGCCGGATACAGGATACCGTCCTGGCGCCGCGCCCGCGCGCGCACCGCCGCCTCGTCATGCCGGGGCGAGCTATGATCCAGCCGGCCATCGGGCTGCCACAGCCGATGATGGAGTTCGATGATCGTGCCCCGCGGCGCCAGCAACTCGGGCAGATGCTTGTCAAACCGCAGCAGGTCGGCAATCGCCATTTCCGGCGGCGCGGCCGGCCGGTAACCCCGGCGCCGCAGCAGTTCATAGCCCGAGATCACCGTTTCGGGGCTGAGCAGCAGGTCGATGTCGGTCATCGGTCGCAGCGCCGGCTCGGGGTAGGCGTACCAGGCCAGCCACGCCCCCTTCAGCGCGATCGGTGCCAGTCCGGCGTCTTCGAGCAATGCGGTGACTTCGCGCAGTGCGGCCTGCAGCACCAGCGATCGCATGGCGCTGACCCGATAGCGTGCCCGCCACCGTGCCCGCAGTTCTTCGGGAATCGCGGCTTCGCGACCACGGCGGTGGTGCAGCATCGGATCGCAGTGATAGGATCGTGCCAATGCCTCCAGCCGCGCCCAATCATCGGCGGACAATCCGGCAAGGCGCGGAGCCGGCACATCGCCTGCGCTCAGCAGATCGAGCAGGAGGATGCGCAGCCGGCTCAGCGGCGCAGGCGTGTGGCGCGATCCGGCAGCTATTACCGGTGCTGCCGTTTGCCGGATCGGGTCAAGGGTTGGTCTGGTCATGCTTCGGCACCGCGAAGGTGCCCGAAACGCGACCGCCCGGCCCGGCGTCGGTAGTGGTCAGATGGGTGTTCAGATCGATCACCAGCCGCCCGCTGTGCTGGACGTCGGTGCCCCGCTCCACCACGACATGGCCGACCATGGTGATGATCCGGGCGTTGAAATCATAAGTCGCGACATCGCCCCGCGCGGTTTCGTTGCCGCGCAGCACGGTCACGCCGCCGGTCGCGTCGAGGCGCTGGATCTTCATCGCGCCTTCGTTGGTGTAGGCGACCAGCGCGCGCGGCGAATGCATCGTCAGATCGCCCTGGGTGATCACGACATTGCCCGAAAGCGCGACGCGATCCGCCTTTTCCATCAATTCGATGCGATCGGCCTGATAATTGACCGGAGCATTGCTGTCGTGCGGGCCCGTTGCGTCGGTGGCTGGCCGGGCCGGCGCTGCGGCCATCATCGTGGCCAACGCCAGCCCGACGGCGGATAGGCGGCCAATTTGAAGCTTCATTGCGGTACCCTGAGCTTGCCCGGAACCATGCGCAAGCGCGCGTGCCCTTCCAGCGTGACGTTCTCGCCGGCCAGATCGGCCGTTATCCGGTCCGCGCTGAATGTGCCAGAGGGAATGGTCCCCTGCACGCCGCCGGTACCGGTCGCGCGCTTGGCCTTGAGATCGACATCCACGCCGCTGGTGATCATGTGATAGCCGTCGCTGCCCCGAAAATCGACCGGGCCGTTGGCATGCATCATGTCGTTGCGCATATCGTAATCGCCGGTCGGCGCGGTCAGCCGCGCGGGGCCGTCGTCCAGCTGCAGCGTGGCGATGAGCCCGGCCATCTGCACGATCGGTTCCGCCGCCGAGTGCTGGACCGCGCTGCCCGCCTTGACCGAAAACGGCCGCTCCTTGTTGTCGAGCCCGCGATAAACAGCATCGGCCACCCGCAGCCGTTCCTCGGTGACCGCCACTCGGGTGCGGTCGAGCAGAAAGCTGACCTCGCTGCGCGGGAACAGCGGCGTCAGCACCATCGCCGCCACGACCACCCCGACCGCAGCCGGCAGCAACAGGCCGAGCAGGCCCAGCATCCGGTCATGCGTACCGCCAGGCGCGGCAAAGGCGCGACGTCGATCGCGCAGCAGTTCAGCCTGCCGAGTCAAATTACCGGATCGACGTCAGGGTGTGCGTGGCTTCGGCTCGGGCCGGAGCGAGAATGGCTGATATCGAGAATTGGCGCGCAGCGGCCATTCGGGCCGTAAGCACCGGAAGCCCAAAGTGATGCCGAAGCAATCGCGTCTAAATGAGTTGAAGCGGCCGTTCGGCGCCTGGCCGGGGACAAATACGCGCGCACCCTAAGCGGCTTCGTGGCTGAAGATGTCGTGCTGGCTCCAGCCGGCGAGATCGAGGTCGGCGCGGTGGGGCAGGAAATCGAAGCACGCCTGCGCCAGTGCGCTGCGCCCCTCGCGCGCCAGCCGCGCGACCAGGATGGTGTGCATCTCGTGGAGATAGCGGACATCGCTGGCGGCATATTCGCGCTGCGCGTCGGACAGTTCGGCTGCGCCCCAGTCGCTCGATTGCTGCGCCTTGGACACTTCCTTGCCCAGCAATTCACGCACCAGATCCTTCAGCCCGTGGCGATCGGTATAAGTCCGCACCAGCTTGCTGGCGATCTTGGTACAGAACACCGGCGCTGCGACCACTCCCAGGTAATGGCGCACCGCCGCCAGATCGAAGCGAGCGAAATGATACAGCTTCAGCCGCGCCGGATCGGCCAGCACGGCGCGCAGATTGGGCGCGGCAAAGCTGGAGCCGGGCGCAAACCGCACCAGATGTTCATCGCCGCCGCCGTCGGCAATCTGCAGCAGGCACAAGCGGTCCCGCGGCGTGATCAGCCCCATGGTTTCGGTATCGACGGCCACCGGGCCCGGGGCCAGCACGTCTTCGGGGAGATCTTCCTGGTGGAGATGGACTGTCATATGACGAAAATGCTTAGGCGGTTCGCTGCGGCGAGGATAGCCCCGCATTGCACCCTGCCCCGAGGAACCTGCCGATGGACGATGCCATTCCCGAAAGCTGGCGCGCGGCGCTGTCGCCGGTACTGACCACGCCTGAGGCGCGCCGGATCGGCGGCTTCCTCAAAGCCGAGGAAGCGGCAGGCAAGCGCATTTTCCCGCCGCGCGGCACGCGGCTCGCGGCGCTGGCGCTGACCCCGCTCGACGCAGTAAAAGTGGTGGTTCTGGGGCAGGACCCCTACCACGGACCCGGCCAGGCGCATGGCTTGAGCTTTTCGGTCCCGCCGGGCGTGCGCATTCCGCCCTCGCTGGCCAATATCTACAAGGAGCTGCGCGAGGATTGCGGCATTGCTGACCTCATGCATGGCGATCTTTCGCAATGGGCACGGCAGGGCGTGCTGTTGCTCAATACCTCGCTGACCGTCGAGCAGGGGCAAGCGGGTTCGCATCGCCACATCGGCTGGCAAGCGATCACCGGCGCGGTTCTGGCGGCCGTTGCCGCCAAGCCGGACCCATGCGTGTTCCTGCTGTGGGGCAGCCACGCGCGGCAAGTGGCCGAGCAGGTGCCGGGACTGCACGGCTCACCCCACCTGCTGCTGACCGCCCCGCATCCCAGCCCGCTGTCGGCCCACACCGGGTTTCTGGGGTGCCGGCATTTCAGCCAGGCCAATGCATTTCTGGCGAAGCATGGCCGCGGGGCGATCGACTGGCGGGTGGATTAAGGGCCGAACCAGGCTCAAGTAAGCTGCTTGAAGCCCGCGTAGCGACCGATTGTATCGGCGACACGCATCATGTCCTGCGATGTAATACCATCCCGTTGATGACCTGACTCATTTAATGGTTTTCATTGGCGTCATTGACTGATTCAATCTGCTTTGCCTTTGAAGGAGAAGCGGAATGGGTGGACGGGTTAAGGTCACCAGGGAGAGCAGTGTCGATGAATTGCGCAAGCAGGCGCGGCGGGAGCGCGATGGGCGGGTAGCATTACGTCTGACGGCAGTGGCGGCGGTTCTGGAAGGAGCTCGGCGGCATATTGCGGCCAGGCAAGGCGGCATGGATCGCCAGACGCTGCGGGACTGGGTTCACCGTTTCAATGAGGCCGGGATCGAGGGTTTGCGCGATCGCCCACGCGGCCATCCGGTACGGCGGCTGACTATAGCGCGACAATCTGGGTGAGAGGCTGGCGGCGATCAGGATGAGAACTGA
>CAXTOI010000353.1:0-4346 GCA_964245645.1 uncultured Novosphingobium sp.
TAACCCGGGCGCCCCCCCGCCCCCCCCCGCCAACAAAAAATTTCCTTGGGGTGTCGGGGCGGGGGAGCGGGCTGGCACCGACTCGACGTCAGTCGAAAAGACTCCAGCTGTCACGATTCGGCGCTGATTGCCAATCGCCCGCCTAATCTATGGCCGCCCGCGACAAGCCGGCCAAGCGTGCATCGCAGCATCAAGCGCCGCGCGACCGTCGGAACTTGACCACGGACAGCTTTGCCGGAAACAATGGACTTGCCGATGCCGAAATCCGATACCAGTGCTGCTTCGCCAAAAGGCAAGCCGGCCAAAAAAGAGGACAGTTTCTTCGTCTTCCTGATCAAGCTGGCGCTGATCGTGATCGTCTTTCGCAGCTTCATTTTCTCGCCGTTCAACATTCCCAGCGAATCGATGCAGCCGCGACTTGTCGATGGCGACTATCTGCTTGCCGCAAAATGGCCTTATGGCTTCTCGAATTTTTCGCTGCCGTTCAGCGTGCCGCTGTTGCCGCAGCACCGCATCTTTGCCGGCCAGCCTCAGCGTGGCGACGTGGCCATCTTCAAGGCGCCGCCAAACAACGACGTCGATTATATCAAGCGGGTGATCGGCTTGCCCGGCGACACCGTGCAGATGGTGGGCGGGGTGCTGCATCTCAATGGCCAGGCGGTCCCCAAGGTGCGGATAGCCGATTTCGAGATCGCTGAATCGCCTAACACCCATTGCTACTCGCCTGAATTCGAAGTGCAGAAGCCCGGCGGCGAGCTGGTCTGCCGCTATCCGCGCTATACCGAGACGCTGCCCGGCGGCAAAAGCTACGATGTGCTCGACCTGAGCCATACCACGCAGGACGATACCCCGCCGGTGATCGTTCCCGAAGGCGACCTGTTCATGATGGGCGACAATCGCGACAATTCGATGGACAGCCGCTTCCCGGCGATTGCCGGCGGCGGCATCGGGCTCGTGCCGCAGGACAATCTGGTTGGGCGCGCCACGATCATGATGTGGTCCACCGACGGCTCGGTGGTGTGGTACGAACCCTGGACCTGGCTCACTGCGACGCGCTGGAGCCGCATCGGCGGCACCTTTTGAGTGAGCCCTTGTTGGCCAGTGAAACCCGCGATTTTCTAACGGGGCTGATGGGTGAGGCACTGGCGCAGGATGCCGCCGGCCAGGAACTGTGGCTGGAGGCGCTGACGCACGGCAGCACCGGACAGGAGCGCGATTACCAGCGGTTGGAATTCCTGGGTGATCGCGTGCTGGGGCTGGTCATCGCCGAATGGCTGCATGAAACGCTCAGCCACAAGGAGGGCCAGCTGTCGCAACGCCTCAACGCGCTGGTCGCCCGCAGCATGTGCGCCGAAGTGGCGCGGCGCCATGGCCTGGGCCCGCATATGCGGTTGGGCAAGCAGGCGCGCGACGATGGCGGCGGCGACAGCGACAACATCCTCGGCGATGTGCTGGAGGCGCTGGTCGGCGCGGCCTTCCTGAGTTTCGGTTTTGAGCGCACGCGCCGGATCGTGCGCAGGCTGTGGGCGGATGCGGTGGCGGGAAAGGCCGGTCATTCCAAGCATCCCAAATCGGCGCTGCAGGAATGGGCCGCCGGCAATCGCCGCAAGATGCCCGAATACCGGCTGATCTCGCGCGAGGGCCCCGACCATGCCGCGCGGTTCAATGTGGCGGTGGCGATCAATGGCGTTGGCGAGGCTGCGGCTGTCGGCAGCAGCAAGCAGGAAGCTGAAACCGCTGCCGCCCAAGCTTTCCTGGAGAATTTCGGATGACCGATGATGTGACCGCTCCTGCCCACACCGCCTGCGGCGTGGTGGCGGTGATCGGCGCGCCGAATGCGGGCAAATCGACGCTGGTCAATGCGCTGGTCGGCCAGAAGGTCGCGATCGTTTCGGCCAAGGCGCAGACGACGCGGGCGCGGCTGATGGGCATCGCGCTTGCCAGCTTCGGTACCGGAGCCGGCGAAACCCGCGTGCAGATCATCCTGGCCGACACGCCGGGCATCTTCGAACCCCGTCGCCGGCTCGACCGCGCGATGGTCGCCGCGGCGTGGGAAGGCGCCAGCGAGGCCGATGCGATCCTGCTGGTGATCGACGCGCGCAAGAAACGGACAGACGACCTGGAGCCGATCATCGAAGCGCTGTGCAGCCGACCCGAACGCAAGCTGCTGGTGCTCAACAAGGTCGATCAATGCGTAAAGGAAAATCTGCTGGTGCTGGCGCAGGCGCTCGGCGAGATAAACCTGTTCGACGAGATCTTCTTCGTCTCGGCGCTGAGCGGCGACGGCGTGCCCGATTTGAAGGCGCATCTGGCCAAGGCGATGCCTGCCGGCCCGTGGCACTTTCCCGAGGATCAGGTGTCGGACGCCAGCGAGCGCCTGCTGGCCTGCGAGATCACCCGCGAACAGCTGTATCGCCAGCTCCACGATGAACTGCCCTACGACAGCACGGTGCGGCCCGAGAGCTATACGTTGCGCAAGGACGGCAGCATCGAGATCCATCAGCAGATCGTCATCACCCGCGACAGCCAGAAGAGCATCGTGTTGGGCAAGGGTGGCGCGCGGATCAAGGCGATCGGCGAGGCATCGCGCAAGGAATTGGGCGAATTGCTGGGGGTGAACGTCCATCTGTTCATCCATGTCAAGGTCGATGAAAACTGGGCCGATGCCAAGGAAATCTATGAGGAAATCGGTCTCGATTGGGTGCGGTGAGCCACGCCATGGAACGATTCGGGTGGTGCGGCCGCTATTTGAGAACGAACCACACCTGGCTGATAGTAGGCGCCGCGGTCTTGGCCGTTACCATGTTCCGCTTCTCGATTGCTGCCTATTCGCTGTGGTTCGACGAACAGGCATCGATGTTTTTCGTCCAGCAGCCGATGGGGAGATTGTGGAGCAGCTGGATGGTTCGAGAACCCAATCCGCCGCTCTATTATTCCTTGCTGAAATACTGGATTGATCTGTTCGGCGATTCGGAACGGGCTGTCCGGGCGCTTTCGATTATGGCCGGCGCCGGCGCCATTGGCGCCATTGCGCTATTCACCGCCAGGATCTATGGCCGTAAAGCCGGGATCATCGCCGCCATCCTGACCGCGCTGTCGACGCAGCAACTCTACTACACGCTTCAGGTGCGCAGCTACGAACTGGCCTTCATCGCCTCGTCGGGCGCCCTGATCAGCCTGGTGTCGATCGACCGCTCATTGCGCCTGGGCCGGGCATGGACAGGCAGTCTGCTTGGTTACGCGTGCGGCTGCACCATCGCCATTTATCTGCATACCACGATGTTTCTGCTGCCCGTGATATGCACGCTGTCGATCATAGCCGTGCGCCGCCATGAATGGATGCAAAAGCCGGCCCTGCTGCTTCCGCTGATGGCCGCCAATCTGGCGACCGCGCTGGCCGCAGGCTGGTGGCTCGACATAACGGTGCGGCAAATGATTTCCGGTGCGGAGGATTTTACGGTCTTCGACGCGGTAACGCCGTGGCTGATCATCAAAAAAACGGTAGGTACTTTATTTTTGGTCAGAAATACCGGGGCCGGCTTCACCCCCATCGCCATGATATTCCTGCTTGTGGCAATCGTCCAAGCCCGGCGCAACTGGCTCAATCCGGATACCAGACTGCTGGTAACGACACTTGGCATAAGTATCGGCATGCTGAGCCTGATCAGCATTGAAGTTCCAATCTACCTGCCACGCACGATTTTCTGGCTTTCCATCATCACTACGGCGCTTTGCGCGGCGGGCATCACCTCGATCCATGGGCAACCGGCGCAGAGGTGGGCCATTGCCGGCCTTGGCGCGCTTGTGGCATTGAATATGGCAACCTCGGTTGCAACCCGTCAGCAGGAGGATTGGAATGGCGCGATCGTTCGCGCCGAAAATTTGCCCGGGTCGCGCCTGATCGTTGAAAGCGAGGCCATGGGCCTATTGCTGAAAACGGCGTGCGATCGCCTGAACCACGACAGGTGTCCCGTTCCCATCATTGCTGTCACCTCGCGGGATGATCGGATGGACCGCTGGTCCTTTGGCGAGTATTCGGGTCCCTCGATCGCGATCGAGCATCTTGGAGTTTTGCCGAGCGGTCAATATTTCGTATTCCGCAAAGGCGTTTACCACGACCTGCTAAAGATGCTCCATCTGCGGGGCAAGGGCAGTTCACTGCGCGATGACCCGCCGCTGCTTGGCCCGGTCGATCGGTCAGCATTGATAGGTTAGAGCGTCGCGCGAAAATTCTGAATTACCTCTGTTTTCCGTCTGCCGTGAGCCTGTCGAAGGCGGCTGCCCAGTTCTTCGTGCATATGCGGGCGATTTCACGGAGAAAGGCAGCCCGTCGACAGGCTCAGGGT
>CAXTOI010000354.1:0-4312 GCA_964245645.1 uncultured Novosphingobium sp.
CCGGAATTGACATGCCCCAGCAGCACGATCGCCGAAAGCGACATGACGATCATCTGCAGGCCCATGGGGATGCCCCGGCCCATGATCACGCGCAGCAGCTCCAGCTCCGGCAGCAGAAATCGCCATTCCCTGCCGCGCAGCCGCACCGGCAGATCGCGGGCGTAGATGAAGCCGATCATGACCAGCATGGACACCAGATTGGCAAACAGCGTAGCCAGGGCGGAACCCGTGATACCCAGCCGCGGCAGCCCGCCCAGCCCCCGGATCAGCACCGGATTGAGCACGATATCGATCAGCATGCCCGGCACCTGCAACAGCAGCGGCGTCAGCGAATCGCCGACGCTGCGCAGCGCCACGCTGAAGAATACGGTGATCAGGGCCATCGGCAGGCCCAGCAGCATGATTCGCAGATAAGTCAGCGCCCAGCCGTAAACCTCGGCAGGCGTACCCAGCAGGTGCAGCAGCGCCGGCGCCACCAGCCAGCCGGCGGCCGCGCTGGTCAGGCCCAGCCCCGCGCCCAGCGCCCGGCGCACGCCGGTGATATCGCCCCGGCCCATGTTCTGGCCGACCACGATCGACGATGCCATGGCAAAGCCGAACACCAGCGACAGCATCATGAAGATGACGATATTGGCATTCGCCGTAGCCGCTACGCCGCGCGCACCGAGGAATTGCCCGACCCACAGCGCATTGATCGAGCCGTTGATCGACTGCAGGAAGTTCGATCCCAGCGCCGGCAAGGCAAACAGCACCAGTGTTCTCAGCACCGGCCCCTCGGTCAGATTGTTGCGTCGCGAATTGCCCTGCTGCTTCACCTGATACCTGCCTGCGATGATTCAGATGCGCTGTTCGCGATTCCGGGTGCCTGCGCAAGCCTTCTCGATCGTCCTGCGGTCAGCAGGTCATGTTTCGCTCGCCCCGGCGTTCGCCCCGTCGGCTGGCGAACAGCAGATAAGCGGGAAAGCTGTTCATCCTGGCTAACGTCACGAGCGTTTAAAGCAGCAAAGGAAACACATGAATCACCCTTGCCGCATGCGGCTTTACGATCTGGCGTTTCAGGATAAGCAGGCTTCTGGCGGAGCAACATGAAATACGCAATTCTGGCCCTGGCTGCGGTCATCACCGTCCTGTTCGCGCGACCGGCGCGTGCCGATCCGGCGCCGTTCGACTTGTCCGGGCCAACCCTGCGCGTCACCGTGGCCCGCCAGGGCAAGGCGCTGCCGATCGGCGCGGTGCCGCAACTGGCGGCGGGCGACCGCTTGACCATCGCGGCGCAATTGCCCCAGGATGAAGCGGCGCATTACCTGCTGGTCGCGGCCTTCCTCCGCGATCCGACCAATCCGCCGCCGGCCATATGGTTCACCCGGTCGCAAACTTGGCTGCGGCCCGGCCATGGCGGCGGTCCGGTTGCGGTGACCGTGCCGGCCGGCGCGCAGCACCTGGTGCTGTTTCTGGCACCCGCGACGGGCGGCGATTTCGGCACGCTGCGCGCCGCTGTACAGGCCCGCCCCGGCGCCTTCGTGCGGGCAGCGCAGGATCTCGAACAGGCCTCGCTCGATCGCAGCCGCTACGAGGCATACCTTACCGCGATCCGCCAGGCTGCAGCGCGCACGCCTGACGAACTCGCGCGGGTTGCGCCGATCGTGGCAAGCAGCCTGCGCATCAAGATCAACGACGAATGCCTGCAGCGCCAGCCCGAACTCCAGGCCGCCTGCCTGCTCGATGCCCGCCAAGCCGTCGTGCTGGGCAATGACAATCTGTCCGGCAGCAATGTGCTGTCGGCCGCCGCAGCCGATCTGGCTCTGACCATCAGCGCCACGCCCGCGGGCGGGCTGGGCTATTACAGCCCTTATATCAGCGCGGTGCGCGAGATCGTCGGCATCTTCAGCGCCATGCATACGGCGCGGTATCAGTATATTCCGGCGCTCGATGTGCCCGGTGGCGACGCCCTGGCGCTGGTGCTCAACACCCCGCCCTCGTTTGCCAATCCGAAGTCCGTGCTGATGGCGGCGCTCCCGGAAATCGCCGCTGCGCATCCGCCGGTCCTGGCCATGGCGCCGGGCGCGACTGCGCCTTGTCTCGGCGCGAAAGAGCCCGTGCTGCCGGTGGCTGTCGGGCCGCTGTTCTACGCCACCGGCTATGCGCATGATCTGAAGTTGCGCGTCACCCTGCCCGATAACGCCCCGCTCGACTTGCCGCTTACCGCCGACGCGATGCGCGGCGGGCTGGTGGCCGGCTTGCCATCGGCGATGCCGGCGGGACTGACCGGAAATCTGTCTGCCAGGCTGATCGGCCAGTGGGGTTTCGATGACTTCACAGGGCCCGAGATAACGCTGCAGACGGCCGGCGATTGGCACTGGGCGCAACAGCCGGGCGGCAAGGACGGCGGCCAGCTGCTGCTCGCCGGGGCGCCTGCCGCCTGTGTCTCGGCGATCACGGTTACGCCTGCGCAAGGCAGCGCGCAGCCGGCGAGCTGGAAAATTGCCGACGTGCGCCAGATTGCGATCACGCTGCCAGATCTGGGCGACCGGCACGAGTCGGTGGTGCTGACTGTCTCCGGCCCGGCCGGCATCCCCCCGGCCGAACTCAGCGTTGCGCTGCCCGCCAAGGCACCGCCGCCGTCCGCCCTGGTCGTGGCGCACAGCTCCGAACTGGCGCATGCGGAACCAGCCGCCAGACTGGCCATCATCCTCGACAATGCCGATGAGATTCCCGCCGACGCCCGGCTGAGCTTCACGCTCAAGGCCAGCAGCGCGCAACTGTTTTCCGGCCACGAGAGCGTCGAGATCAGCACCGCCGACGGCGACGCCGTCACCCGGCTGGCGCTCGGCAGTGGGCTGGTCCGGGTCGATTCGGCGGTCATGGTCGCCAGCCTGATCCCCGCCCAAGGGCTGGGCGCGTCGGCGTTCGGGCCGCTGCGCGCGCGGCTGGTGCGCAATGGGGTGGCCGGCGACTGGCTGAACCTGGGTACGCTGGTGCGCCTGCCGCGATTGAAACAGCTCGCCTGCCCGGCCAATCCCGCCGCGGCCTGCATGCTGACCGGCGATGGCTTGTATCTGCTGGCCTCGGTTTCAGCGACGCGGGATTTCGACCGCGCCACCAGCGTGGCCGAAGGCTATCCCGGCTTCACCCTGTCCGTTCCGCATCCCGCAACCCGCGACGGCTTGTTCGTGCGCCTGCATGATGCGCCCGAAGTGATCAACCATATGGGCGCGGCGGATACGGCGGCTGGTTCGCGATGATTGGCGCGTCGTGCCGTCAATCTGGATCACCCGTTTACCCTGAGCTTGTCGAAGGGCTGCTTTTCTCCTTGAGCACGTACCCGAGTGCACGAAGAAAAGGACAGCCCTTCGACAAGCTCAGGGTAGACGGGGGTTAGCATAATTAAAGATGCCGTGATCACGCTTTGCAAATCCATCCTCACGGCTCCTGACAAAGCCGCGGCAAACTGCTAGACGCTTGGCATGAACGTCCAGACAGTACCGCGCGAAGCCCTGACCAGCGCACCCCAAGCCGAAGACCCGGTAGCGCTGGTCGAACGTCTGGCGCGCGCCGGCCGTGCGGCGCAAGTGCAACTGGCGCGCCTCAGCGATGCGCAAAAATCCGCTGCCCTGCGCGCCGCCGCACAGGCCTTGCGCGATGCCGCGCCAGAAGTGCTTGCCGCCAATGCCCGCGACATTGCCGCGGGCGAAGCCAGCGGCTTGACCGCTGCCCTGCTCGATCGCCTGCGTCTCGATCCCGCCCGCCTTGCCGCCACTGCCGACGCCGTGGCGCAGGTAGCGGGTCTTGCCGATCCGGTTGGGCAAGTGATCGATAGCGCCACGCGCCCCAACGGCCTGATCCTGCAGCGTATCCGGGTGCCGATCGGGCTGATCGGGATCATCTACGAAAGCCGCCCCAACGTTACTGCCGATGCTGCCGCGTTGTGTCTGCGATCAGGCAATGCGGTGCTGTTGCGCGGCGGTAGCGAAGCTATCCATTCCAACCGGGCGATCCATGCCGCGCTGGTGCGCGGACTGGTCGCCGGCGGCGCGCCTGCGGATGCCGTGCAACTGGTGCCCTCGCAGGACCGCGCGGTCGTCGGCGCGATGCTGATCGCTGCCGGGCTGATCGACATGATCGTGCCGCGCGGCGGCAAGAGCCTGGTTGCGCGGGTCCAGGCCGATGCGCGCGTGCCGGTGCTGGCTCACCTCGACGGGCTGTGCCACACCTATATCCATGCCGCCGCCGATCCGGCGATGGCGCGCGCCATCGCGGTCAATGCCAAGCTGCGCCGCACCAGCGTCTGCGGCGCCGCCGAGACGCTGCTGGT
>CAXTOI010000355.1:0-4312 GCA_964245645.1 uncultured Novosphingobium sp.
GCCCGGACATGCTGCCGATGGGGGTGGTGAGCGGGCAACCCGAGACGTAATCGTGACTTTGCCCCGGCGCCAGCACCGGCTGCTCGCCGACCACCCCATCGCCCTCGATCACATCGACCGTGCCGCGGCCATCGGTGATCCGCCACAGCCGCCGCAGCAATTGCACGGTATGGTTGCTGCCGTTCTCGATGCGGATGTGATAGACCCAGAACCACTTGCCGGCATCGATCCGCGATTGTTCGGGCAGGAAATTCACTGCCACCCGCACGGTAATCCCGTCGGTCATGGCAGCGTGCTGGAAAAGCTCTCTCATCAGGCCATGCTAGCGCCGAAAATGCGCGATCACAATCCTGTCTGCCGATCGGCTCATCGCGCTTTCGCCGCCGCTTTCTCCAGCGCCTGTTGGAGATCGTCGATCAGGTCCTGCGGATCTTCCAGGCCGACGCTGATCCGCAGCATGCCTTCGGTGACGCCCATGTCGGTGCGGGTCTCGGGCGAGAGGCTGGAATGGGTAGTGGATGCGGGGTGAGTCATCAGGCTCTTGGTGTCGCCGATATTGTTGGAGATATCGATCAGCTCCAGGGCATTGAGCACTGCCATCGCCGCCGGGCGGCCGCCATCGACGGTGAACGAGAACACCGATCCGGCCGCCTTCATCTGCGCCTGCACGAGGCGGTGCTGCGGATGGCTGGGCAGGCCAGGATGAAGCAGATCCGGCACCCGCGCTTCGAGAAACCGCGCGACCGTCAAAGCATTCGCGGCCTGGGCATGCGCGCGCAGATCGAGCGTTTCCAGCCCTTTCAGCACCACCCAGGCGTTGAACGGCGACAGCGTGTTACCGGTGTTGCGCTGATATGGCAGCAGCTTGGTATTGATAAAATCCGCCGTCCCGCAGACCGCGCCGGCCAGCACCCGGCCCTGCCCGTCCATCATCTTGGTCGCGGCGTAGGCGACGACATCGGCGCCATGCTCCAGCGGGCGTTGCAGCGCGCTGGTGGCAAAGGCATTGTCCACCACCACAGTAATGCCGTGGCGATGCGCGAGTTCGGACACAGAGCTTATATCGACGATATCCATCGTCGGGTTGGCCGGCGTCTCGAAGAAAAACACCTTCGTATTGGGCCGGATCGCATCGGCCCAGGCATCGAGGTCGCGGCCATCGATCGGCGTGCAGGCGATGCCGAAACGCGGCAGCAGATTATCGGTCACCCAGCGCGTCGGCCCGAAGGCGGCGCGGGCGATGACCATGTGGTCGCCCATGCTCAGCTGGCACAACAGCACGCTCGACATGGCGGCCATGCCGCTGGCCTGGGCGCGGCAGGCCTCGGCGCCCTCCATCAATGCGATGCGCTCTTCCAGCATCTGCACGCTGGGATTCTGGGTGCGCGAATAGGTCATGCCCGGGATCTGGCCCGCGAAGCGCGCGGCAGGGGTTTCGGCATCGTCGTAGCAATAGCCCGAGGTCAGGTAGATCGCCTCGCTGGTCTCGCCCTGCTCCGATCGCCAGGTGCCGCCGCGCACGGCTCTGGTGGCGGAGCGCCAGTTCTGGGTGATGGCGCGGTCTTGTCCGGTCGAGCGTTTCATGGTGTCGCCTGTAAGAGCGGCGTAGCAGCAAGACAAGCCGTGAAGGCGCGTTCGCCGTTGCGCCGGCACGCGCGCGGCATTATCGGCGGCGGATGCAGGGACCTTCCATTCGCGAGCGCGACCCGCTGGTCTGGTGCGCCGCGATCAGCCTGGTGTTTGCCGCCGTTGCCGGCTGGAACCTGGGCATTCCGGACAAGATGTATTTCGACGAGGTGCATTATGTCCCCGCCGCCCGGGCGCTGCTGCGGCTGCACATGCTCAACCCCGAGCATCCGCTGGTGGCCAAGGAGGCGATCGCCGCGGCGATCCGGCTGTTCGGCGATCGCGCATGGGTATGCCGGCTGCCTTCGGCGGCGATGGGCACGATCGGGCTGTTCGCCTTTGGCCGCGCGCTGTGGTGGACGAGCCTGCGCCGCTTCGCCACGCTGGCAGGAATGCTGCTGCTGAGCACCGATTTCGCCTGGTTCATCCAGAGCCGCATCGCCATGCTCGACATGGTCATGGCCGGGCTGGCGATGGTGGCGCTGTGGCAAGTGGCCGCGGCGATCCGCTGCCCGGGTCAGGGACGCTGGCGTCTGGGACTGGCGGGGGTGAGCTTCGGGCTGGCGATCGGCGCGAAATGGAGCGTGGCGCCGGTGATCGGGTTCGTGGCGCTGGCGCTGGCGGCGGAGCGCATCCGCGCCGCGATCGCGTCAGGCGAATTCAAGACCGAATATCGGCCAGCGCCGATCCCGGGACTGGCGCTGATGGAAATGCTGTTCTGGCTGCTGTCGGCGCCGATCGCGGTCTATTGGTTTACCTTCCTGCCGGCATTTTTCTACCGCCCGAACCCGGTCAGCCCGGCGGCCTTCCTGGTCTGGCAGCATTACATGCTGGCGTTGCAGGAAAGCGTGCTGACGCATCACCCGTACCAGAGCGTGTGGTATCAATGGCTGCTGAACTGGCGCTCGATCTGGTATCTCTACGAGCCGGTCGACGGCGCGCAGCGCGGCATCGTGCTGATCGGCAATCCGTTCACCATGCTGGCGGGACTGCCGGCGCTGCTGTGGTGCGTATGGGCGGGATGGCGCAGCAGTGCGGCGAGCGTCAGGCGCTGGGATGGCTTGGCCGTCGCCGGACTTTATCTGAGCTGTCTCGGGATGTGGGCGATTTGCGCAAAACCGGTACAATTCTATTATCATTACCTGCTGCCGGGCAGCTTTCTGATGGCTGCACTGGCGCTGGCGCTCGATATGCTGTGGCGCTGCGCGGATCGCCGGCGCTGGCTGGCGCCGACGATCCTCATGGTATCGTGGGCGATGTTCGGCTATTTCTACCCGATCATCGCGGGCGCGGCACTGCACCATGGACCCGCCAGCTTCGAACATTGGATGTGGCTGGCAAGCTGGCGTTGAGTGACGCGGCTCGCATGGGCTGTTCTGATACGAGCCGCGTCGGTTCGAAGGTAGGGTCTCTGCGAGCAAGTCGGAAAGACTCTGATCAGCGGATTGCATGGTTCGCGGCGTTCAACTCGCCATTGAGCGCATGCTGCTCGCGCCGCGAAATCGAGCCATGCCTCGCGCGGGCGTCCGCGTGATCCTGCATCGCGATCGCGCGATCGCTGTGGCGCAGGGCGCGCGCTTCGCGACCGGTTATTTCGCCATCGCGGCGCTCGGCATTGATGCGACGCAACTGGTGATGCTCGCGGGCCAGCACTTCATGCTGGCGGGGGTGGTGACGACCCCAGGTGCCCTCGGCCGATGCCGGTGCTGCAAAAGCGGCCAGCGAGGCGATCGAGACAACACCCAGGATCAGTTTGGGAAGAGATTTCATGACACGCTCCTCATCGGTTGCAAAAGTGCTGCCGATGAGGAGCTTCTAGGCAACGCGCATTGAATGAAATCTGAGGCGCCTGGTTAGCTGTCATTCATATATACTACGCGCGGTTTTGGGCCGGCGTATGGCGCACCCGATGGCGAAGAAGCCGGTGATCATCATCATCCATGAGACGGGTTCTGGCACGGCCCCGGCGGCTGTCGGCGCAAAGGCGACACCCTTGATCTTCGTGTCGGGCGCAGCGGTCAACAGCGTGGTGAATGCCTCGCCGGCCGGGGCGGTCGTTGCCGAAAGAGCGTCGGTGATGCTGTAGAGGTAGCTCTGGTCGAGGTCGCCGACCGTTTCATTGGTCGCGTACAGATTGACGGTATCGCCGGTCACCTCTCCGGTCAGCCCGAACAGGCCGGTGGTGCCGGACGCCGCCCCCGTCGACACGAGGTTCAAGCCGGTGGAAATCGTGTAGTCCAGCGTCCACGTACCGCTGGCATAGGTCCACTTCTGCAGGCCACCATCACCCAGGCCCGCCGCCGCGCCCGTCTGGCCGTTCTTCGGCGTGCCGGCATCGGCAATGTAAAGCGTGGTAGCATTGGCGAAGAAGAACTCCTCCGGGCTCAGATAGACGGAATTACCCAGACGGCTGTTGTTGACGCCGTTCTCGGTTGCCGGTGTCACGGTGATCGCCGGTCCGATGCCGGTCAGCGGCGCGTAAGCCGTCGTGCCGGTCGGCAGAATGCCGAGCGAAGCGACGAAGGTCGAGTTCGGCGCGTTCTGCTTCGAATCGGCAGAGACATACAATTGGCCGTTGACCAGTTCCACGCTGCGGCTGTCGATGCTGGTGTTGATCGCTGTGGCCGCGTTGGCACCTTTTTGCGCCAGGAGAATGCCCTGAGGCGTGTCACCCTTCACACCCTGG
>CAXTOI010000356.1:0-4312 GCA_964245645.1 uncultured Novosphingobium sp.
CCGAACGCGCAACTTGTTGTAGATAGCGTTCTGCCCGAGCGTTTCAACGTCGATGGCGGCGCGATCTCGATCGGTCATCCTTATGGCATGTCGGGCGCCCGGATGACCGGGCATCTGCTGATCGAAGGCCGCCGGCGCGGCGCTCGACTTGGTGTAGTGACCATGTGTGTCGGCGGCGGCATGGGTGCGGCCGGTTTGTTCGAAATCGCCGGCTGACAGCGTGACCGTCCCACCCATTGGAAGATAGTCGAGGAGAGAGACATGAGACCCATTACATCGCTTGTCGGGATCCAGCTCGCGACGCCGGTTCTGGCCGCCTGCGCTGATTTTTATACCGCCGCCTTCGGTCTCGACACCGTTGCCCATACCGGCACGCGGGTCGGGCTCAAGGGGCAGTTCGGCGCCCTCCCGCAAGTTGAACTTGTCCAGGCACCCGAGCGCGCCCTCGTCGGGCTCTCCTTCAGCATGCGCACCGCTGACGATATCGACGCATCGGCGGCCGAGTTGCAGAAGGCAGGTGTCGCCATCGTGTCACCGCCGCAAGCTGGGCAATATGGCTATGGCTTCTCGCTCCGCGATCCCGACGGCCATGTCCTGCAGTTCCACGCAATCGACGCCGGCGAGGGCACGATGCCGGAACGGAACGATCGTCCCCTCCATGTCAGCCATATGGTGCTCAACTCACCCCACGCGGAACGGCTGACCGACTTCTACCGCGACATATTGGGGCTTGTGGAAAGCGATCGTTACGAAAAGGGCCTGCTCACCTTTCTGCGCTGCGACCAACGGCAGCATCACTGCCTCGGCATCTCGCCCGGCAGCGAGGCGGGGCTTAACCATTTCGCCATGGAATGCGGCGATCTCGATGGGCTGATGCGCTGCGTGGGCCGCATGAAACAGCTTGGGCATGTGCCGATCTGGGGTCCCGGCCGCCATGGCCCCGGTGGCAATATCTTCTGCTATTTCGAAGATCCCGCAGGCTTCGTTCCCGAATTTACGACCGGCCTCATCCAGATCGACGATCCGGACAGCTGGCAGGTCAAGGAATGGGTGCGCACGCCCGCCAACGGCAATATCTGGGACACAGGCGGCCCCAGCGAGCGCGCGCTTGAGCTGATGAGTGGGGGTCACTGATCACGCGACCCTCGCCGCAAGCAGGCCCGGTGCCGACATCCGGCATGAGCCGGGACTGAACAACAGGAGATTCACGTCATGCCAATCTGGCATTCCAGCCCGCTTGATCTCGAAGCCCTGACCGCAATCGGCGAAGGTTGCCTGAACGGATGGCTGGGCATCCGCTTCGTCGAGCAAGGCGATAATTGGCTTACCGCCGAAATGCCGGTCGATCGCCGAACGAAGCAACCCTTCGGTCTTCTGCACGGCGGCGCGTCCGTCGCGCTGGCCGAAACCGTCAGCTCGGTGGCCGGCACCTGCACGCTGGATCTGGAGCGCGCGTTTGTTGTGGGAATGGAAATCAACGCCAATCACATTCGGCCGGTCGAGGCCGGTATCGTGCGCGCACGCGCGCAAGCCGAGGCGCTCGGTCGAACAAGCCAGATCTGGACGATCCGGATCACGGACAAAGACGATCGGCTGGTGTGTCTCTCCCGCGCGACGCTGGCGGTTCGTTCTCGCCCGCCAATTTCGAACTAAACCGTATAGTATCGTTTGACAGATTTTCTCCTGAGCGGTATCCATCAGGATCGAAAAACAACGGTGCTATCGAGTGGATTTTCAAGGCATGGCGACGGCTTCACCTTTTCAGGAGCCTGCTCCGCATATCGGCGTCAGGGGCTCCGCCGGCAGCGGCTGGCGGACGGTCGGTGCGGCCATGGTCACATTGGCGCTCGGACCCAGCGCCATCCTGATCATGTGCTTTGGCGTCTTTTTGCCTGCGCTCCATGCCGATCTTGGTTGGCCGGTGCCGCGCATCGCGCTCGGCGCGTCGATCATCTCGATCGCGATCATGATCTTGTCCCCGGTCCAGGGCTGGCTTACCGATCGCATCGGTGGCCGCCGGCTCGTTCTGATCTTCGTACCGATCTGGGCGGCCGGTCTTGGTCTCATGGCGCTGCTGCCCGCTCGCCTGCCCGTCTTCTACGCCGCATGCTTCCTGCTGCCGTTTTGCGGTCTCGGGCTTTGGCCGCTCTCAAGCATGAAGGTCGTGACGGGGTGGTTCGATCGCCGGCTCGGCCTGGCGCTCGGTATGACCAATGTCGGACTGAGCCTGGGTTCGGTCGGGCTGCCTTTGCTGCTGGGCACGATCTTCGCTCATGGCGGCTGGCGGGTGGCCTACCTTGCCCTGGCCGGCCTGGTGGTCGTGTTCGTCTGGCCGGCGGCTGCCATCGCCCTGCGTGAGGCCGAACGGGATACCGCCGTGACCGCGCCGACGGTCGGGATCGGCCTGCGTGAGGCACGCGACACGCGGGCCTTTTGGCTGATGCTGTTGTCGTTCCCGCTGGTCGGCGCGGTCAGTACCGGGCTGCTGGTCAGTCAAAGCTCGATCCTGATCGATGCGGGCCTTGCGCCTGGCCGGGCGATCGCACTCCAGGCCGCAACCGGTATCGGCTCGACCGTCGCCCGGATCGGTACCGGCTGGCTGCTCGATCGGATCCACGTCAAATGGGTTGGGATGGCGATGTTTCTGATCGCGGCGGCCGCCTGCACGATGCTGGCCAGCCCGGCGATCCATGCCCTCGCCTTGCCGGCTGCCTGCCTGGTCGGGCTTGTCGTCGGTGCTGAATTCGACATCCTGGGTGTCCTCATTCGCCGCTATCAAGGCATGCGGGCGTTCGGGCGGATCTACGGCATCATCTTCTCGATCTTCCAATTGGGCGCAGCGATCGGGGCGGCCGGATTATCGCTGTGGCGTAGTCGAAGCGGCAGTTATGGCCTTGGTCTCGAGGTATTGGCGGCACTAAGCGTGGCTGGCGCTTTTCTCTTCGCCCTGCTCGGTCGATACCGGTTTGCGTCCACCTCTCCTTCCTCAATTCCCTCGTCGCGCAGTGGAGAGCTCTTGTGACCGAAATCCGGCATGTCGGCTTCGTTGGCCTTGGCAACATCGGTTTACCGGCCTCCCGTAATCTGCAGGCGGCCGGATATGTCGTCACGGGATACGATATTTTTCCCAACGCTGCATTTGCCCAGGCCGGTGGCACCGTCGCAACGTCGCTCCAGCAGATCGCGGCTTGCGATGTCATCTTCCAAAGCTTGCCGAGTTCAGACGCGCTCAAATCGACTATCGACGGCCTGCTTCCCCATCTGAAGCCTGGTCAGATTATCGCCGATATCAGCAGCTACCCCTTGGTGGCGAAGGTCGAGCAGGCCGAGCGCGTCGCAACGACCGGCGCGGTGATGCTCGACTGCGAGATCAGCGGCCTGCCCTTTCAGGTGGCCGACAAGACCGCAGTGCTCTTCACCGCCGGGGGGCGCGACGCGGTTGAAAGCTGTGCGCCGCTGTTTGCGGCTTTCACGCAAAAATACTTCTATCTCGGCGCCTTTGGTGCTGCGACCAAGATGAAGCTGATCGCCAATTTCATGGTGTGCGCGCACAATCTGATCGGTGCCGAAGCACTGAACCTTGGTCGTGCGGCCGGACTTGATCCGGCCCTGATGATCGAGGTGCTCAAGCCGAGCGCGGCAGGCTCTGCGACGTTCGCCAACAAGGCGCCTTTGATGTTGTCCCGCGGCTTCGCTGCGGGGCGCGGGCCGTTCCGGCACATGTTCGGCTATTTGCGCCGCGCAACCGAACTCGCGCAACAATCGGGCGTTGGCACGGCAACCCCGGTGCTGGACCGCGTTCGCGAGATTTATGAAATGGCGGAAGCCGAACAGCGTCACGACCAGGATATCGCCGCGATCATCGAGATCGTTGAGGCGATGGCATGAGCGGAGAAGCCAGCATGACGCAGGAGGAACGAGTCGCCGAGGTCGAGCGGCTGAAGTCGAAGATGATCATGCGATCCTTGTTCGTCATGTTCCGCAAGATCGTCGACCCTGCCGCCATCCAGCCCGCCTTGCTCGACCATTACCGCTGGATCATCGATCTCGAGAAACAGGGTCTCGTCTTCGCCTCGGGTCCGGTCTTCGCCAGCGAGGATAAGCCTGGCGTCGGGATGACGATCTTTCGCACCAAGGATCGTGCCGATGCCGAGCGGCTGGCTGCGGGTGATCCGTTTGTAACGCGAGGCGCTGCCACCTTCGAAATCGCACGCTGGCAAATCAACGAAGGACGGATCGGTATCAGCTTCGACTTTTCCGACCAGACCTATCGCTTCGAGAAGGGCACCATTTACGCCGACCAGCACATCGT
>CAXTOI010000357.1:0-4307 GCA_964245645.1 uncultured Novosphingobium sp.
CCGGCCGGCCCATCTCGAACAACCGATCCTGCGTGATCTCGAAATAATCCGCCGGACCGCCCCCACGCATGATCGGCAGCGCCTTGGCTGTCTGATAGACCCCGTCCTCGATCAGATCGCTATCGATATGGATGCCCACCGCTTCGCCCATCACCAGCCACTTATCCAACGCCGCCCCATCCCTGGCCTGCAACTGGATAATCTGCGTCACCCTGCACTCGAACTGCACTGGACTGTCCAGCACCCCCGGCGGGGCCACGAGCCGCGATTGCGCCTTGCCCAGCCCTGCCAGCTCGAATTCATCAGTTTCCGCCGGCACCATCGCCGAAGTCGCATTCATCGCCTCGGCCTGCGCGCGCGTCGCCAGGTTCCACACGAACTCGCCCGTCGCCTCGGCGTTCGCCACACTGTCCTTCCACCCCTGCGATGAAAAGCCGATGATCGGCGGCCGATAGCTGAACAGGTTGAAAAAGCTGTACGGCGCCAGATTGGCCACCCCCGCCGCGCTGAGCGTGCTGATCCACCCGATCGGGCGCGGCGCGACGATCGCATTGAGCGGATCATGCGCCAGCCCGTGGCCCAGACGCGGCTCATAAAAATGGCGTTCACTCATGCACAGATGTTCCTTGGAGTCTGTCCGACTGACGTCGAGTCGGTTCCAGCCGCTCCGTCTTACCCCACAAAGACTCTAGCGTTCGCCCGCACGGCGCATCGGCATGGCATCGATAACCGCCTGCAGCCGCTCCGCCGCAATCGGCCGGGCGGAGCGCAGCGCGACATGGCCGTCCTTGCCGATCAGCAGCACCGCAAACCGCCCCGGCTTCAGCGCGTAGCGCTTGCGCAGTCCAGCCGCACCGTCACCAGCCCCTGTCACGTCAGCACCCACCAAGTCGATCACCGAAATATCACGATCCGCCGCCTGGCGTCTCCACTCGCCCAGAATGCGGCGTTGTTCCATGGCCCTGGGATCATGTGCGGGCGCTGCAATCAACAATAGCCGGCGATGTCCCTGCATGTCACCTACCGTCGGCCTCGCACCTGCTGTGGACCCTGCGCCGAGCAAGGCAAAAGCCATAAAGCCGGCCAGAATGTCATACAGGCTCCGGTAGCGCCGCTCAAGCAACGCATCGGCCACTCGCGGTGTTCCGCAACTCAATCGTCGCCACCCTGTCAAGCCTTGGCGCCCCCGATCGCCGCAGCGACAATCGCCTCATCCGCCGGGATCAGCCCATCCAGCATCAGCATCGCCAGCCCATGCACCAGCGCCCATGCCCGCACCGAGACCACCGCTGCCTCACCGCCGCCCATCGCGGCGGAAACCGCAGCATTGGCGTGCAGCAACGCGGTGGCTTCGGACTCGGGCAATCCATTTTCGCACCCGCCCCTCGCCAGCGCCAGCACCGGCGAGGCGAAAATCAATCGGAACAGCGCCGGATTGGCCAGCGCAAAGCGTACATAGGCCCGTCCGGTCGCGGCAAAGCCGGCCTCGCCGCCGCCTGCCTCCTGCGCGGCGGTGCGCTGCGCCGCGCCAAGTCCGGCCAGCCCCTCCAAAGCCAGCGCCGTCAACAGCGCGTCCTTGTCCGGAAAATGGCGGTAGACCGATGTCGCGCTCACCCCCACACCCCGCGCGACCTCGCGCAGCGACAGCGAATCGACATCACGCTGCGCCAGCAATCGCATGCCTTCGGCCACCAGCGCGGTGCGCAAATCACCATGATGATAGCGTTTTTCAACTATGTTGACACTGTTATCATTTGGCGTCATAGTAACAATGTAAACATTGGAGACCATCATGGGAAGCCTGATCGAAACCCTCGTCCGCGAGACCGTGACCAAGGGCGTGGAAGCGCTGGCCGCATTCAATCGCCAGCGCATGACGCCGCCGATCGGCGGACACCCTTTTCTGACCGGCATCCACACCCCGATGGACCAGGAACTATATCTTACCGACCTTCGCGTAACCGGCGAAATCCCGCCCGGGCTGAATGGCCGCTACCTGCGCATCGGCCCGAACCCGGTCACCGCCGACCCGGCATCGTACCACTGGTTCATCGGCGACGGCATGGTCCATGGCCTGGCGATCAACGCCGGCCAGGCCCAGTGGTATCGCAACCGCTGGATCCGCTCAAACGAAGTCGCCCGGGCGCGCGGCACGCAGCCCGCACCGGGTCCACGTCACGACTTCGATACCGTGAACACCAATATCGTCGCCATCGGCGACCGCGCCTTTGCGCTGATCGAGGCCGGCAGCTATCCGGTTGAAATCGGCGCAACGCTTGACGACCAACGCTACAACCCATTCGACGGCACGCTGGCCGGCTCGTTCACCGCGCACCCGCATCGCGACCCGAAAACCGGCGAATACCACGCGATCTGCTACGAAGGCCGCGATCCCGGGGTCATCCGCCATGTCGTGATAAACGCCGCTGCCCAGGTCGTCCGCGAAGCGCCGATCGCGGTGAAGCACGGCCCGATGATCCACGATTGCGCGATCACCGACCGCTTCGTCATCGTTCTCGACCTGCCGGTCACCTTTTCGCTGAAGACGCTGATCGCCGGCCATGGCCTGCCGTATCGCTGGAATGCCGAGCATGCCGCGCGGGTCGGGCTGATGCCGCGGGGCGGCGGGCAGCAGGACATCATCTGGTGCCCGGTCCCGCCATGCTACGCCTTCCACGTTGCCAATGCCTATGACGATGCGGACGGCCAGGTCGTGCTCGATCTCTGCGTCTACGACACGATGTTCGACGGCGCGGCAACTGGCCCCGACACGCCATCGCGCGGCCTCCACCGCTGGACCATCGACCCGGCGACGCGCCGCGTCGATCGCCGCATCATCGACGCCGCCCCAAAGGAATTTCCCCGCCCCGACGAGCGCTATTTCGGCCAGCCGTACCGCCATGTGTGGAGCGTGGCGCTGCCGACCACCGCCGCCGCGCGCTTCGTCGGTGCCACTGTACTGTATGCGCATGACCTCGTCACCGGCAGCCGGCAGACCCATGACTTCGGTTCGGGCCGCCATCCCGGCGAATTCGTCTTCGTGCCCGAAACGGCAACCAGCCCGGAAGGCGAAGGTTGGCTGATCGGCTTCGTCATCGACATGAACACCGACACCACCGACCTGGTGATCCTCGACGCGCGCCGCTTCGCCCAAGCCCCCGTCGCCACCGTACATCTGCCGCACCGCGTGCCGCCCGGCTTTCACGGCAACTGGATAAATCAGGAGAACGCCAAGTGACCACGACGCATCTCAGCACTATGGAGCCCCCCGCTATGGACCGCGACCAGATCATTCACTGGCTACGTACCAAGGCGCCGCACTTCCTGCTGGAACTGGCGATCAATTTCGCTGCGCCCATCCTGATCTACGACCAGTTGCAGGCCCGCCTGGGCGAAGTTCCGGCACTGTTGGCGTCCTCGGTCCCGCCGCTGCTCTGGGGTCTGTTCACCTTTGCACGCAACCGCCGTGTCGATGCGCTGTCGGTGATCTCGATGGTCGGCATTGCCCTGTCGGTGCTGGCCTATTTCGGCGGCGGCTCGGCCAAGTTCCTGCAACTGCGCGAAAACGCGGTCACGCTGCTGTTCGCGCTCGCTTTCCTCGGTTCGGCCGCGATCGGCGAGCCGCTGATCTATCCGCTCGCCAGGGCCACCATGGCCCGCCAATCCGCCGAGGAACTGGCCAAATTCGAAGCGCGGCGCGATCACCCGATGCTGCGCCGGACGATGATGATCATGACGCTGGTGTGGGGCGTCGGGCTGCTCGCCAACTTCGCGCTCTCCGTCGTGTTGATCTACAGCTTGTCGATCGCGCAATATCTGGTCGTCGGCCCGATCCTGGGTTATGCGATGATGGGCGGCCTGACGCTCTGGACCATACTCTACCGCCGCAACCGCATCCGCCTGCGGAACAAGCTCGAAGCGCAGGCCACGGCAGATGCGCTAACCGAGCGGCTTGGCTAGCACCACGAACGCCAGATCGGCCGTCTTCGGCAAGCCGAACCGCTGGTCATCGTAAGGAAACGGCCGGCTCTCCCCGGTCAGGCAATAGCCGCGCCGCTCGTAATACGCGATCAGCTCTGCTCGCTGCCGCACCACCGTCATCTCCATCGTGGTAGCCTCGAACAGGCGGGCCGCCGCGCGCTCCGCCGCCACGATCAACCTGCGCCCGAGCCCGCCCGCCTGGCGCAATGGATCGACCGTCAACATCCCCAGATAAGCCCGGCCTGGCCCCACCCGCGTAATCTGCACGCAGCCGATCATCGCGCCCTCATCGAACGCCAGCAATATCCTATCATCCTCGCCGGCAA
>CAXTOI010000358.1:0-4304 GCA_964245645.1 uncultured Novosphingobium sp.
GCGGTCCCGGCCACCACCACGAACAAGGCCGGGTTCCGGCCGATCAGGCACCCGGCAAAAGCGGCGGCCGCCATGCCCAGCATCGCCGCGATCATCGCCCCCCAGCGCCGCCCCTTGAATTCGCGCGCAGCGCCGAGGCCCACGGCAAAAGCCGCCCCGGCAGCGGTAGCCCCCGCCACCGGTTGCCCCGCCATGATCCCGGCGATGATCAGCAATGGCATGGCCGGAGTCGCCAACGCCGCCTCGCGCCAGTGAAACGGAAACAGATAGCGCGGCCCGGCCCGCGCGCGATCGCCGGCCATGCCCGGACTTTTCATCCGCGACAAATGCCGCGCGGCACAAATCGCTCCCGGATGCTCACCCCAGATGGATATCCTTCTGCTGCGTTTCCTCAGCGCCATCATTGCGCTGCAATCGGCGAAACACCAGCGTCGAGGCGACGGTAAACAGCCCCAGCATCAGAAAGGCATGGTGCAATCCGCCGACCATCGCGCGGGAATCGCCATGGTCGGCGTTGAGGAAAAACACCGTCGCCAGCCCGGCCACGGCAACCCCGAAACTGATCGACAATTGCTGCGCGGTGCTGGCGATCGAGCTTGCCCGGCTGGCCTTCTCAGGCGCCACATCGGCATAGACCAGCGTATTCATCGCGGTATATTGCAGCGACATCAGCGCGCCATAGGCCAGCGCATGGAGCACGATTTGCCACATCGGCGTATCCGGCCTGATCGTTGCGAACAGCATGATCACCAGCCCGACGACGATCGTGTTGACCACCAGCACATTGCGATAGCCCAGCCGGGCGAGAATGCCGGGTAGCGAAAACTTGGTCGACAGCGCCCCCATCGCCTGCGGCATGATCAGCAGCCCCGATTGCACCGGGGTCAGGCCCATGCCCACCTGGTACAGCAGCGGCAACAGGAACGGCACCCCGCCCATGCCGATCCGGGTAATGAAACTGCCCGATACGGCGGTGGAAAAGGTGCGGATGCGAAACAATGCCAGATCGAGCAGCGGAAACAGCCGCTGCTGCGCATGCACACCATAGCCGGCAATCAGCGCCACCGCCACCGCCAGCAGCCCCAGCATCTCGCCGCCGCTCAGCGAATGCTCGCCAAAAATCTCGAGCACGTAAGACAGCAGCGAAATCCCCGATCCGAACAGGATCAGCCCGACCACGTCTAGCGGAGCGGGCCGGTCGGCCGAATAATCGGGCAAGCGGTGATAGACCAGCAACATGCCAGCCAGCCCGATCGGAATATTGACGAAGAAGATCACCCGCCAATGCAGGTAATGCACGATCAGCCCGCCCAGCAGCGGCCCGAGCATCGGCGCTACCAGCGACGGAATCGATACGAAGCTCATCGCCCGCACCAGTTCGGATTTCGGAAAGCTGCGCACCAGCGTCAGCCGCCCGACCGGCACCATCATCGATCCGCCCACGCCCTGCAGGATGCGGCATGCCACCAGCACATGCAGGTCGCTGGTGATCCCGCACAGCAGCGAGCCCAGCGTGAACAGCGCGATCGCCGAGGAAAACACCCGCCGCGTGCCGAAACGGTCGGCCATCCAGCCGCTGATCGGAATGAACACCGCCAGGCTCAGCGTATAGCTCGCCAGCACCGCCTTCATGCTCAACGGCTGCACGCCCAACGCCTGCGAAATCGCCGGCACCGCGGTATTGAGGATCGTGGTATCGAGCGATTCCATGAAGAACGCCACCGCCACCAGCCACGGCAACAGGCGCTTGAGCGCAGGATCGCCTGCTTGCGGGGTGGCAGGGTCGTCGCGAGCCATCGCTTGACACAATACCCGGTTCGCCGCGGCGTTCCAAACTCGGTTCAAACCAGAACCCACCGATGGCGGCTGGCTTCGTTCAACGCCTGGGTAGGTGCGGGAAACGCGGGATCGGCAAAAGCGCCTGCTGCGACCGCGATCAGGTCAGGTAACCGTTGCGGCTCCCAATACACCGAAGACCCGCAGTCGGGGCAGAAATGGAAGGTCACGGCAAAGCCGCTATCGGCGGCACGGGTGTAGCGTCGACTGATGTCGCCGCAGGGCGTCACGTCGCTGCGCCGGTAAAAGGCGGCGATCCCGTATGTACTTCCCGTTCGTTTCTGGCAGGCGAGGCAATGGCACAGGGAGACCTTGATCGGTTCGCCAATGCAAACCGCAGTCAGATGTCCGCAGGCACATGTGGCGGTTCGCTGCATGGGAGACCGGCCCGAGCTTGCGCATGCGCCGATATGGCTGCGCCTTAATGTCCTGAGCGTGACATGCCTCGACCCGTTCCGCAACCCTGGTGGCGTGTCGCAATCCGGTAACAAACGCACGGCAGTCCGCGATTCCGCACGGATCCGATTGCCAAACTTCGCCCGATGGTGAATTGGGCGGGCGGACATTGCCGAGGCCAGCGCGAGTTCCGCCATGTTTTCAGCCTGTCGCCCGCTAGAGCGTGATGCGAAAAAGTGGGTACCGGTTTTTCGCGATACATCACGCGAAAACAAAGACTCCAGAGCTTCATGCGATTCGACGGAAACGCATGGAGCGCTAGTCCCGCTTCGGCTCGCTCGTGCCCGTTACGCTGCGCGCTTCATCGCCGGCGCTTGCATGCTGTCGGCGCTGTCGCCGGCGCTGGCGCAGGACGCGCTTCCAGCGCCCTCGGCTCCGGCCGCGGCGGCCGATACCCCGCTCGTCGCGATCCATGCGCAGACCACCTTTACGGCGCAAGGCACGCCCGGCTTCTCCGCGCCCTACAGCGGCCTCAACAGCCTCACCCCCAACCAGGTCAAGGAAACCTTCGACGCCACGCTGTTCCTGGGCGCACGGCTGTGGCGGAGGGCTGAAATCTGGGTCAACCCTGAAATCGATCAGGGCTTCGGCTTGTCCGATACGCTCGGGGTCGCCGGCTTTCCCAGCGGCGAGGCGTACAAGGTCGGCAAGACCAACCCCTATTTCCGCCTGCAACGCGCCTTCATCCGCCAGACCGTCAACCTTGGCGGCGAGGCGGGCAAAGTGGCGGCCGACGCCAACATCATGGCCGGCACCCAGACCGCCGATCGCCTGATCATCACCATCGGCAAATTCAGCGTCGGCGATGTCTTCGACACCAATGCCTATGCGCACGACCCGCGCGGCGATTTCCTCAACTGGTCGATCATCGACACCGGCAGCTTCGATTATGCCGCCGACGCCTGGGGCTATTCGCTGGGCGCCAGCGCCGAGTGGGTCCAGGGCGACTGGACGCTGCGCGCCGGGCTGTTCAACTTGTCGAAAGTGCCCAATGGCGAGACGCTGGAAAGCAATCTCGCGCAGTTCGAGATCGACGGCGAAATCGAGCATCGCCACGCCCTGCACGGCCACCCCGGCGCGATTCGGCTCGCCTTCTTCCGCAACCACGGCCGCTACGAACGCCTGGCCGACGCCATCGCCACTTACGACCTGACCGGCACCATGCCCGATCCCGCCACGCTGCGCCGTCCCGCCACGCATTGGGGCGGGCAATTTAACGCCGAGCAGGAGATCAGCAGCGCGCTTGGTGCATTCCTGCGCGCCGGCGCGGGTGGCGGCGGGCTCGAAACCGACGAATTCACCGACATCGACCGCACCGTGGCCGTGGGCGGCAAGCTCAAGGGCCAGGGCTGGGGCCGCAGCGCCGACGCCATCGGCCTCGCCTTCGTCGACAACGCGATCTCGAAGGAGCGCCGGCTATTCCTCGCCGATGGCGGGTTCGGGCTGCTCGTCGGCGACGGCAAGCTGCCGCACCCCGGCGACGAGCGCATCATCGAGACCTTCTACGATTGGCAAGTCGCCGCCCACGTCAACCTGAGCGCCGATTATCAATACATCACCAACCCCGGCTACAACCGCGACCGCGGCCCCGCCCACGTCATCGCCCTCCGCGTCCACCTCGCCGCGTGAACAAATTTTAACGCCTCACTCCCACCCCGTCATCCCGGGCTTGACCCAAGGCTGGGCTGTCTTCAGGCCGCAGCAACTGATTTGGGATCAATTTAACCCCGGATTTCTTGTTTGCCGCGACGCTCATCCAACAAGAAGCACGATCCCGGATCAAGTCCGGGACGAAGATAAACAGGTAATTCAACGCCCATAGGCCTCGTCCCAGGCCCCACTTGATTCGTCCCCTGAATAACGAGGGCAGGCCAGCCGATGATCCAGCAACTGCCGCAACCCACCATGATCCTCATCCCCGGCGCCATGCACGGCGCCTGGGTTTGGGACCGCGTCACCCCGCGCCTCGAAACCGCCGGCTACCGCGTCATCGCCCCCGACCTCCCCGGCAT
>CAXTOI010000359.1:0-4296 GCA_964245645.1 uncultured Novosphingobium sp.
GGTTGCCGCGCAGCCCCCGGCCGCCGCCGCCAGCCACCAACCCCCCGACGCCTCGGCCAAGGCCGACCAGCCCCTGGCCGCCGCCGACACTGCGAAGGTCACTGCCACTGCCGCTGCCACCAAGACGGAAAAGGTCAGCAAGGGCCTGGATCTGGTAAAATGGGCCGGCGACACGCAGATCCACAGCACGGTGTTCTTCAACGCCAGCAACGTCAGCCAGCATGTGGCGGGAGGACCCAGTCCCTCCTCGGGCAAGGGCTTCAATATCAAGCGAATCTATCTGAGCGTCGATCACAAGTTCAACGATGTCTATTCGTTCGACGTCACGACCGACATTGCCAATGCCGTCGGCACCACGGCGTTCAACGCCAACACCAATGCCGCGAACACCACGACGACTTACAGCGCGCCGGTCTGCACCAGCACGAGCGGCAATGCAAAGCTCGTTTCGGCCGCCAATCCGACCGGGATCGGCACGGTCTGCACCCAGGCGTCTTCGGGTTCGGCACAGAGCGTGATCGGCAAGGGCCTGTTTATCAAGCTTGCTTATCTGCAGGCCAAGTTCGATCCGGCGTTTACCGTTCGGCTCGGCTCGGCGCCGCTGCCGTGGACCGGCTATGTCGAACCGCTGTACGGCCATCGCTATGTCGAGAACGTGCTGTTCGACGACTACAAGAATTACGGCACGACCGCCGATTGGGGCGTCCATGTGCTGGGCAGCCTGGCCGATGGCCTGATCAGCTATCAGGTTTCGGCGGTCGATGGCGCGGGCTTCCGCAAGGTCTATATTACCAAGGCCATCGATCTCGAAGGCCGCGTGTCGGTTCAGTACAAGGGCTTCTGGGGTGCGGTCGGCGGTTACACCGGCAAGCTCGCACTCGATACCGAACAGACCGCAGCGCAGGTTCTGGCCGGGACTCCGACGACGTATCACACCGCGCGTCGTGGCGACCTGGGAGCGGGCTATGGCAACAAGCTGTTCAACGTCGGCGGCGAATATTTCTATGCCAAGGATTGGCTGAGCGTCCAACTGCCCGGCTCGCAGGACTCGGCCAAGGGCTATTCGGTCTACGGCGCCTTCAACTTCACGCCGAAGTGGCAGGCATTCGGTCGCTATGACCATGTGCGCGAAATTGCCGTGCTGGGTAGCGGCGCCTCGGCCGCCAGCAACTACTTCAACTTCGGCCTGCAATACGAACCGGTCAAGATCCTCGATCTTTCGCTCGTCTACAAGCGCGATGCGATCGACAACGATGGCGTGGCGTCCATCCCGACTCAGAACGGCACGATCAGCGCGGGAAGTGCGATCGGCAGCCGTGGCACCTACGACGAGATCGGCTTGTGGGGCCAGGTCAAGTTCTGATCCGACGGCACGGCTGAAGCGGAATGCGGGCGTGCCACGGGCGCGCCCGCATTTTGCGTACTTTCGCAACGCGAAAAAATGCGGCAAGGGCCAGCGCTGTGGCCCATTCCGACAGCCTGCATTGCGAAGCCATCCTGCTGGCCGCCGGGCGTTCGCGTCGCATGGGTAGCATCGACAAGCTGTTGTTGCCCGTGGATGGCGAGGCGATGGTACGGCGCAGCGCGCGTCTCTATCTCGACCTGGGCGTGACGCTGACGGTGGTGACGGGCAGCGATGGGCAGGCCGTGGCTGCCGTGCTCGCCGGCCTGGACTTTCGTCTGGTCGTCAATGCCGATGCCGATCACGGCCAGCACACATCGGTTCGCGCCGGCCTTGCCGCCGCGCCGTTGCTGGCGCCCGGCGTCATCATCGCGCTGGCGGACCAGCCGCTGCTGACGGTCGAGGATATCGGCGCGTTAGTCGCCGAATTTGCTGCCTCTGCCGCCGAACGGATCTGCGTACCGCGGTTTGGCGGCATACGCGGCAATCCGGTGATCTTTCCCGCCGCGACCGCGAGGCTGCTGCGCGCAACCGGCGCCATGCCGCCGCGCGCGTTCATCGATGCCTGCCCCGATCAGGTGGTCTGGTTCGATGCATCGAACGATCACTTTACCCGCGATGTCGATACGCCGGCCGATGCTGCTGAACTGCTCGATGCGCTTGTTTCGCCCGCGCCAGCGCATATTCGCGGCCATTACCCCGCGCTCTCGCCCTTCCCCCGCCCGTCCGCGGGGTATCGGCAGTGATCCTTGGTATCGGAAAGAACCGCAAATGACACTCCAGGACAAGGTCTGCATCGTTACCGGGTCGGCCAGCGGCATCGGTCTGGCCATCGCGCGGCGCTATCTCAGCGAAGGCGCGCGGGTAGTGATTGCCGATCTCAACCAGGCGGCAGCGGAGAAGACCGCAGCCGACATCAATGCCGCCAGTCCCGGTCGTGCCCTGGCGGTGGCGATGGACGTGACCGACGAGGATGCGGTGAACGCCGGGATCGCGGCGGTGGTGGCGGCGTGGGGCGGGATCGATGTGCTGGTGTCTAACGCCGGAGTGCAGATCGTCAATCCGATCGAAAACTACGCCTTTTCGGACTGGAAAAAGATGCTGGCGATCCATCTCGACGGCGCCTTCCTCACCACTAAAGCCTGCCTGCCGCATATGTATGCGCGGGGGTCTGGCGCGGTGATCCTGATGGGGTCGGTCCATTCCAAGGAAGCCTCGCCGCTGAAAGCCGCTTATGTCACCGCGAAGCATGGCCTGCTCGGATTGTGCCGCGTGATCGCCAAGGAAGGTGCGGCGCATGGCGTGCGCGCCAATGTCATCTGCCCCGGCTTCGTGCGCACGCCGCTGATGGACAAGCAGATCCCGGAACAGGCCAGGGAACTAGGCATTTCCGAGGCCGAGGTGGTGCGCAAGGTGATGCTGGGCAATACCGTCGATGGCGAATTCACCACGGTGGAAGATGTCGCCGAGGTGGCGCTGCTGTTCGCGGGCTTCGGCAGCAACGCCTTGACCGGCCAGTCGCTGGTCGTCTCGCACGGCTGGTTCATGGAATAGCGGGCGACCGTGACCGTCAGCCCGGGCCGATCATGCCCGCTTATGCGGCCTTCATCAGCGCGAGCAGCTGTTTTTTGATGGAAACGCCGGCGAGATGTTCTTCGTAGCTGCTGTATCCTTCGATTTTCAACTGCTGGCGAATGTCGCCGACATTGTGACAGGCACCTTCCCTGGCCAGTTCGAATGCCCGTTCGACAGTGCCCATCTTCGGCATGAAATTGACTCCGCGATCATCTGTTTTCGGTTCTGATACGTAGCTGATCCGGGTCCGGATCAGCTACGGCGAGCGATTTGCCCTCGTCTCCCCCCTGGTCGAAAAAGCGGTTCGACGTGACCTGAACGGCGTAGTCGGTATGGTACCAAGCTAATCCGATTTCCGACATAGCGTTAGTAAAATAGCGAATTTGGCGATATTTTTTTGGCAAAGCTGGCGCGTGACTCCAGGCCGGGGTGGGAGCTTGGCCGATTGGCCGCGCATCGGCGTTAGGGAACCTCTGATCAAGTCGGAGCTTCACCAAGATAACACCCCCCGTCGGCCCGGGCTTGACCCGGGCTTGGGCTTCTTTCTTTGCTTGTCCGGTGCAGAAAGGCAGCCTTGGCCCGGCTCAAGGCCGGGCTGACGAAGATATTTTAGGCACCCTCTGATCGATAACGCACTTAATCAGAGCTTCCTTAGGTCGAGCGGATCTCCGGCGGCAGGGCGCCTTCGCTCGACAAACCGCCCGGCTTGCGGAATAGCCCGGCGATGACCAGCTTCAGCTTGCCCGGGTTCGACCTATCCGCCTTCGTCGCCGTGACGCTGGACGAGGATCTGGGCGTTGGCTTGCCCGGCGGCGGGCGCGATGTGACGGCGGAGAGCGTGATCCCGGCGGAGGCGCGCTTCGCCGGAGTGATGGCCAGCCGCGATGACATCACTGTCGCCGGATTGCCGATTGCCGCTGCGTTCTTTCGCGCGCTCGATCCGCAGATGGAGATCGCATCACTGGCGCGTGATGGCGAGCGGATAGCCGCAGGCGGCGTGCTGATGCGGGTATCGGGGCAGGCGCGCGCCTTGCTCACTGCGGAGCGTTCCGCACTCAATATCGTGCAGCATCTTTCCGGCGTGGCCACGCTGACCCGGGCCTTTGTCGATGCCATGGGCGAGACGAATGCGGTGCTGCTCGACACCCGCAAGACCATTCCCGGCCTGCGCCACCTGGAGAAGTATGCGACTCGCATGGGTGGCGCGCAAAATCATCGCATGGGATTGTGGGACGCCGCGATGATCAAGGATAATCATGTCGCCGTGGCCGGGGGTGTCGGCGAAGCGGTGCGGCGCGCGATTGCAGCCGGTGTAGCGC
>CAXTOI010000360.1:0-4294 GCA_964245645.1 uncultured Novosphingobium sp.
AAAACTCGCAAGGCTATGATCCATAACACTTTCAGAGTTTCGAATCAGACTCTGACGGAAATTGGCGATCGTCTTGAAGTCGGAAGCCGACCTGCCCGTCAACCACATCAACTCGACAGTGCGTCCAGCTTCACGCTCGAGCCGCCGGCTCGACTGAACCCGGTTCAGATAACCATAGAGGTAGATTTTGAGCATCGTCGCCGGATGATGGGCTGGGCGGCCCGTTTCGGCCGATGTCATCCCGGCAAACCCCAGCGCCTTCAAATCCAGCGCATCTATCAAGGCCTCGACCAAGGCCTCGACCGCCCGAACCGGGTTATCCTCCGATACGTAATCATCAAGCGATGCTGGCAGCAGATAGTCTTGCCGCCGGTCTGCGCATTCTACGAAACGGCCTATGTCAAAGCCTCCAAAACCCGCAAAAACACTACCACATTCCAGCGTTTTTATACAGCCTCGGGACGTGGCGCCCATGGTGTCGCCGCCCGTTTTCGAGGAGTGGGATATACCGAACAGGCCGACGCTCGAAGAGGTCGCGGCCTAGGCGCAGACGCTCTAAAACTCTTCAGGCTCGTCTGCATGCTCACCTGCCTAAGCCCCGCTTGAGCGCTGCTTTCCAGGAAGCGGTGAAGCGCCGCGAAACCGACGCGCCCGGTACCGCAAGATCGAACCCGTGATACGCGCCCGGCACGATCAGCAGCTCGGTTGGCACCGCGGCATCTATCAGCCGGCTGGCGAAATCGGTGCTCTCCCTCGCGAAGAGGTCAATGGCACCCGCGGCGACGTAGGTAGGCGGAAGGTCGGCGAGGTTATCCACGCGCGCCGGCACCCAATGGGCTGGAACGGCGTCGCTGCCCGCCGGCATCCCGAGCAGCGATGACCATCCAAAACGATTGGAAGCGGGTGTCCAGATGAACCGCCCCGCATGGGGAGCCGCAGCCCTGCTGCTGCCGGTGCGATCATCGAGCATCGGATAGATGAGAAGCTGGAAGGCAATTTTGGGTCCACTCCGGTCGCGCGCGACGATCGCCAGCGATGCAACATGCCCTGCCCCCGCGCTCTCCCCGCCAACTGCTATATGGCCGGCGTTGACACCGAGCGCATCCGCATTGTCGCGAACCCAGCATAGCGTCGCATATATATCCTCGAGCGCGGCCGGGAAGTGTGCTTCAGGCGCCAGCCGATAATCGACCGCAATCACCACGCAGTCATTTTCGGTTGCGATGTTCTGAAGGAACTTCGGATTTCGATTGGCGCTGAACATCACATAGCCGCCACCGTGCACATATATATAAGCGGGGCGACCGTGTGTGCCAGGAGAGGGATCGACGATGAAAATCGTGACGGGCGGATTGCCTTTGGACCCCGATATGGTTCTTCGCTGGAGCTGTGGCGCGGGCGGTGGCCGGGTTTCGGGCGAGATCGTCGGCGGCGTGTTCCTCCAGCGCGCCAATGTTTCGGCGCTCACATCGCCCCCGCCGATCTGGCGCAAGCGCGGTATGAGCTCAGCATCGACACCCGCAAAGGGATCTGCGATCGTGGGTGGCGCGGTTCGTTTCGCATAGTCAGCCACGATATAACTGGAAGCGAGCGCGCCGACCATGAATTCGCGTCGACCGATCGTCACGAGCAGGAGGCATGACGAGTCCGTGCGTCGTCAACTAGGCGGCCAACCGCTTTTCGCAAAACTATAAGCTCCATTTCGACTATCAGCATGTCCGCCTCGTCAAAGCCGAGCCCGCATGGCGCAAGCGCGCTCTTGCCAGCCCGCTTTGTTGCAGCAAGAAGGGTCCGCCATGCGTGGGTGAGGAGATGGCCGTCCCGAATAAAGTCTATGCCCATGTCGGCCGACAGGTCTCCTGGTCCGTACAGGACGATGTCCACACCATCGACCGCCAGAATCTCTTCGACATTTTCAATCGCTCTCCTCGTTTCCAATACCGGGATGATCAGGACGTTCGCGTCGGAAGCCTTTACATGCGCGGACCACCCCCCCATGCCATAGCCGCCGGCATTGCAGGCTGGGCACATGCCTCTATTGCCCTGCGGCGCATAGCGACTTGCCGCAACCGCGGAACGCGCATCCTCCGCCGTATCGATGTGGGGCACGACAACGCCCTGCGCGCCGAGATCGAGCACCGACTGGATCAAGGTCGGCGAATTCTCGAGAATTCGCACGAACGGCAGTATACCGCCAAGGTTCGCCGCGCGAACGTGGTTTTCAATATCGGCGCGCGCGAAGCGGCCATGTTCCCCGTCGATGACCACGAAATCGACCCCAGCCAGCGCCATGATGTCAGTCGACGCCGGATCGAGAGACGAAACGAAGATGCCGAGCGGCTGCATCCCTCGATCCATTTGCTCGATGAGCCTCGATCGCGCGTTCATGCTGGTCACCGGTCCTGCCTTTCTGCCCCAGGGCTCGTAACGACAATTGGCTGTTACAGGGCGCCATCCCTTCAGCCGTGGCTCTTCCAGCTAAAGGCTTTGCCGCCCTGCGCCTGTGCCCCTTGATAGGCCGTACGGTAGGACCCATTGCGAATATCGTCGATCACGTCGAGATGCCGAGGCGCCCAGCCTAGTTCCGCGACCGTGCGTCGCGCGATTGAGCGGCTGTTGACGGCAAGCGCGATATCCACCCAAAAGCTGCCCCAAAGCCCGCAGGCGGCGTCATAGTCGAGGCTCTGCGTCTCGCACCCAACGACATCCGCGACTGCCTCGGCAATGCTGCGAAAATTCGCCTCGCCAGAGACCGTGTGATATAGTGCCCCCGGAGTTCCCCGCTCGACGGCCAGACGATAGCATTCGGCCAGATCGTCGACATGCACGGCTGAATAGAGGTTCATCCCGTATCCAAGATAGCAGGCTTTACCCGTCTTTCGCGCGGACTCGAAGATCTGCGGAATCTGGATGCTGCCGCCGTGCCCATAGATGAGCGGCGGCCGGATGACGTAAGTGCTCAGGCCCTGCCCCGATGAATGCCGCACCAGGTCTTCGGTCTGGATACGGACCGCGCGGTTCGGACGCGCCGGAAAAGGAAACGGGTCGTCCTCGGCGAAGGTTTCCTGGTTCCACGCCCCATCCTTCGCTTCGATTGAGAGTACTCCGCTGCTCGAAGTAAATAGCAGATGCTTGGCCGAGCCGTCGCAGCAGGCGGCAACCAGCGCCTGCATGAGCGGCGCTTCCTCCTCGAACGGGATCATGCCGGCCATGACGATCACGTCGAACGGTTTGACGAGCGCGGCGAGGCCGGCGAGGTCGGCGGTGTCCCCGTGCACCGCCATCACTCCAGCATGCTGCAATGTTGCTTCGTTCGAGGAGCTTCGCGCCAGCCCGGAAACCTCGTGACCCGCAGCCTTGAATTCCCGGGCGATGGCGGAGCCGACAAAGCCCGTGGCGCCTATGACGAAAACCTTCATGATCTCTCCCTAGTGTCGCTCAATCGCTCCTCGGGGCAGCATTTAGCGTGTTTCAGCCAGCCAAAGCAGTTTCGAGGAATGGTCAAAGTGAGCAAGGCTTGCCCCGAGCGACCGCTGGCTCGGAATTGGGGCCTGGTGTCACCCTCCGCACGTGTGATCAGCGGACCTCTGTCGCGCCGGCACCGTAATCGTCGGGGAGGCTGTAATAAGGCTGATCGTATACTTCGAGCATTTCGGACGAGACGTTGTCGAGACCGATCCGCTTTGCCCGCCGTACGGCCGGACGGTCCGACATGACCTGGAACCAGCGGCCGACATCAGGAAAGTCCGCGAACGACTGGCCATGCATACGATGATAGAAAACCCAGCCCCAGCAGGCCATGTCCGCGATGCTATATGCCCCTGCGAGCCATTCGACATCGGCAAGTCGCCGATCGAGCACCCCGTAGAGGCGCGATGCCTCCTTTGTAAATCGGTCGCTGGCGTGCTCGTTTCCCGCAGGAGCATAGCGCCGGAAGTAATGGGCCTGTCCGGCAATGGGGCCAAGCGCGGACATCTGCCAGAATAGCCATTCCAGCGCGATCGCCCGCTCGGGGCCGGTCGGAGCAAGGAAGCGACGGCTTTTTTCGGCCAGATAGATCAGGATCGCACCCGATTCGAAGATAGGCAAAGCCCCGCCGGGCGCTTCGTTGTCCACGATCGCCGGAACCCGACCGTTCGGATTGATCTTGAGAAATTCCGGCGAGAATTGTTCGGACTCATGAATGTTGACGAGCTTGAGCTGATAGGGGAGCCCGCACTCCTCCAGCATGATGGCAACTTGTGTTTCGGCGTGCAACTGGGGTCCACCTGACTCGGTGATCGGCTTCCAATAG
>CAXTOI010000361.1:0-4287 GCA_964245645.1 uncultured Novosphingobium sp.
GGGTGGGGGCGGCTTCGATCGCGCCGGACTCGTCGACGATTTCCGGCTCTGCTTCGGGCGCTTCCTCCAGGGCGTTGCTGGCTTTGACCAGACGCACCGGCGTCGCATAGACCTCGGCTTGTTCGCCGGCGAGGCGCGCCAGTTTGCGGGCTTCGGCGCTGGTCAGGAAACCCGCCTCGATGACGTGATGATCGGTGACGCCGCGCCACAAACGCTGCACGGTCACTGCGCCGTCGCCGGTCATCGACGCGGTCCATTTGGCTTCGCGGTCGCCCGTATCGAGCCATAGCGCAGTGCGCGCCAGCGCGGTTTCGCGCGCGGCGCGATCGAGATCGCGGTCGAATACGCCGGACAAGGCCAGCGCTTCGATGATCGCCGGGTCGTAGCGGCGGGTGACAAAGGCCATCAGCTTGCGCATCTGCTGGGCGTGATGGACCAGTTCCTGCAATTCGGCGCCAAACCGTGCGCCGCCCGCGGTCTCCAGCACCCGGCCCGCCAGCCCGGCTTCGACCAGGTAGCGGTCGAGCGCGTCATTATCCTTGAGATAGACTTCGCTGCGGCCCTTGTTGACCTTGTACAGCGGCGGTTGGGCGATGAACAAATGGCCGCTGCGGATGATGTCGGGCATCTGGCGGTGAAAGAAGGTCAGCAGCAGCGTGCGGATATGCGCGCCGTCGACATCGGCGTCGGTCATGATCACGATCTTGTGATAGCGCAGCTTGCCGAGATCGAACTCTTCGCGGATGCCGGTGCCCATGGCCTGGATCAGCGTGCCGACTTCCTTCGAGCCGATGATGCGGTCAAAGCGGGCGCGCTCGACGTTCAGAATCTTGCCCTTGAGCGGCAGGATCGCCTGATAGGCGCGGTCGCGGCCCTGCTTGGCGGAGCCGCCGGCGGAATCGCCCTCGACCAGGAACAATTCGCATTTGGCGGGGTCGCGTTCTTGGCAATCGGCCAACTTTCCGGGCAGGCTGGCGATATCCATCACGCCTTTGCGCCGGGTCAGTTCGCGGGCACGCTTGGCGGCTTCGCGGGCGGCGGCGGCGTCGATGATCTTGCCGACCACCGCCTTGGCATAGGCTGGGTTTTCCTCCAGCCACTCGACCAGCTTGTCGGCCATCAGGCTTTCGAGCGGCTGGCGCACTTCGGAGGAGACCAGCTTGTCCTTGGTCTGGCTCGAGAACTTGGGATCGGGCAGCTTGACCGAGACGATCGCGGTCAGCCCCTCGCGCATGTCTTCGCCGGTCAGGCTGACCTTTTCCTTTTTCAACTGGCCCGATTTTTCGGCATAATTGTTGAGCGTGCGGGTCAGCGCGGCGCGGAATGCCGCCAGATGCGTGCCGCCGTCGCGCTGCGGGATATTGTTGGTGAAGCACAGCACGTTTTCGTAATAGCTGTCGTTCCATTCCAGCGCGACATCTATGGCGATGCCATCGCGTTCGGACGAGATCGCGATCGGGTCGGGAAGTAACGCCTCCTTGTTGCGATCGAGATATTTGACGAAGGCGGCAATCCCGCCCTCGTAGTACAAATCGTGCTCCTTGGGCTCTTCATGCCGCAAATCGCGCAGCAGCACGCGCACGCCGGAATTGAGAAAGGCGAGTTCGCGGTAGCGGTGTTCGAGCTTGTCGAAGTCGAATTCGAGCACATTCTTGAAGGTGTCGGTCGAGGCGACGAAGGTGACGCGGGTGCCTTTCTTCGTGCCGCCTGTCCCGTTTTCCGGGGCGGGGCCGCGTTCGATCAGCGGGGCGACGGAGTCGCCATGCTCGAACCGCATCCAATGTTCCTGGCCGTCGCGCCAGATCGTCAGTTCCAGCCACTCGGACAAGGCGTTGACCACCGAGACGCCGACGCCATGCAGCCCGCCGGATACCTTGTAGGCGTTGTCGTCCGAGGTATTTTCGAATTTGCCGCCGGCATGGAGTTGAGTCATGATGACCTCGGCGGCGGAAATGCCTTCGCCGGCATGAATTCCGGTAGGGATGCCGCGGCCGTTGTCTTCCACGCTGACCGAGCCGTCCGGATTCAGTTCGATGAGCACGAGGTCGCAATGGCCGGCAAGCGCTTCGTCGATCGCGTTGTCGGATACCTCGAACACCATATGGTGGAGGCCGGAGCCATCGTCGGTGTCGCCGATATACATGCCCGGGCGCTTGCGCACCGCATCCAGGCCCTTGAGGACCTTGATCGAATCCGCGCCGTAGCTGTTGGTATTGGGGATGTTTTCGTTCGTGCTTGCCATGCCCAGCATATAGGCATTGCTGTCCAATTGCGAAACAGCTTTTGGCACCAATCCACAGCAAAAGCGCGGTTCTGGATTGAGCTTTGCCAAACTATTGGCGCTATTATCAGCACCGGAAGATTGTCTGGGGCTATATACAAAAGCGGTCGAACGGCGTCTGCAACTTCGATGCGTTAATCGAGTAGCAGACGCCGACGCATGATGACCATGATCAGGAAAGCGTGAATGCGAAGATCAGGCTGCTGAGACCGAGAGCGGCGGCGAGCGCCACGATGTGATACTTGAAGGTTTGCACGTAATATACTCCAGTTTCGTTGGAGACTTGGCAAGTTTCAATGCTGCCAAGCCAGTTTGCGATCGCGATATAATGTTGCGCAGCAGCATTTGCACATGCAAAGGTCTGGTGTGAAGTTGCAAAAAACGCAACTTCAACGTGGATTGGCTTCCGCTTGGCTCTGGAATTGCACTTTTTGGCGCAGCTCGAGGGCTTAGTTGCAAAGCTCGCACGCGTTGCCGCAACGGCTGCTGCGGCTGGACTTGCCAACCCGGCGCGCTTATCGGGCTGGCATGAGCCTGCCTTCACAATCCATCCTGATCGTCGATTTCGGCAGCCAGGTAACCCAGTTGATTGCGCGGCGCGTGCGCGAGGCGGGGGTCTATTCGGAAATCGCGCCGTTCGGCAGCGCGGCTGCGGCATTCGCCCGGTTGCGCCCCCGCGGGATTATCCTGTCGGGATCGCCGGCCTCGGTGCTGGACCACGATGGTCCGCGCATTCCCGATGAAATCCTGGACAGCGGCTTGCCGATCCTGGGCATATGTTATGGCCAGCAGGCATTGATGCATCAACTCGGCGGTGAGGTTACGCTCGGCGATGCCGGCGAATTCGGGAGGGCGTTCATCGAAATCTCGGACGATTGCCAGCTGTTCGCCGGGCTGTGGCGGGAGCGCGAGAAGCATCAGGTATGGATGAGCCACGGCGACAAGGTCACGCGACTGGCGCCGGGATTTCGTGCCGTGGCGTCGAGCCCGGGCGCGCCTTATGCGGTGATCGCCAATGACGAGCGGCGCATTTATGCAATGCAGTTCCATCCCGAGGTGGTGCACACCCCCGATGGCGGCAAATTGTACCGCAATTTCGTGCGGCACGTCTGCGGGCTGGCGGGTGACTGGACCATGGCCGAATTCCGCAAAGCCAAGATCGACGATATTCGCGCGCAGGTAGGGGATGGCAAGGTCATTTGCGGCCTGTCGGGCGGGGTCGATTCTGCGGTAGCAGCGGTGCTGGTCCACGAGGCCTTGAAGGACTCGGGCGTGGATCAATTGACCTGCGTGTTCGTCGATCATGGCTTGATGCGGCTGGGCGAAGCCGACCAGGTGGTCAGCCTGTTTCGCGGCCATTACAATATTCCGCTGGTCCATGTCGATGCCTCGACCTTGTTCCTGGGCGGGCTGGCCGGGCTGACCGACCCCGAGGCCAAGCGCAAATTCATCGGCAAGACCTTCATCGATGTTTTCGAATCCGAGGCGAAGAAGATCGGCGGCGCCGCATTTCTGGCGCAAGGCACGCTGTATCCCGATGTCATCGAGAGCGTCAGCTTTACCGGCGGGCCATCGGTGACGATCAAGAGCCATCACAATGTCGGCGGGCTGCCAGAGCGGATGAACATGGCGCTGGTCGAGCCGCTGCGCGAACTGTTCAAGGACGAGGTGCGCGAATTGGGTCGCGAACTGGGTCTGCCCGAGATTTTCGTCGGCCGGCATCCGTTCCCCGGACCTGGCCTGGCGATCCGCATCCCCGGCGAAGTGACGCGCGAGCGGTGCGACGTGCTGCGCAAGGCCGATGCGGTGTATCTGGAGGAAATCCGCAACGCCGGGCTGTACGACGCGATCTGGCAGGCGTTCGCGGTGCTGCTGCCGGTCAAAACGGTGGGGGTGATGGGTGATAGCCGCACCTACGACAATGTCTGTGCGCTGCGGGCGGTCACCTCGACCGATGGCATGACCGCCGACATCTATCCGTTCGACGCCGCCTTCCTCAGCCGCGT
>CAXTOI010000362.1:0-299 GCA_964245645.1 uncultured Novosphingobium sp.
GCGGTTGTCGTCCGACAGCAACAGCGTCAGCTTTTCGGTCAGGGTGGTCAGCCGGTACATCAGCAACGGCGCGCTAGTGAGCAAGGCGCCGAGCCCGCTGGTCTTGGTCGGGATCACCGGGGCATTGTCCGGCCCCGGTCCCGGCGTGGTGATCGGCGGGGCGCCTTTGACGCCGCCGTTCAGCTGGATGTTCGAGACGCCGGTAAAGCTGCCCTGGATACTGGCGCTGGTCCCCAGCAGGATCGGGATCTTGGGGTCGACGGCGATGCGCACCCGCACGAAGCCGGGATCGTCCTTCC
>CAXTOI010000362.1:312-4274 GCA_964245645.1 uncultured Novosphingobium sp.
GGGGCCGTTCGACAGACCATCCACCGATTGCCGGAAGAAAATGTCGTAAGGCCGCTTTACGCCTTCGCCCAGATGCGCGAGCCACAGGAAAAACGCCGCCAGCATCGCCAGCAGCGCCAATGCGACCACTCCTACCCAGACGTGATTGGCCCGTGTCTCCATCGCAGTGTCTATGCCTTTCCAGCCACCGGCTTGTCTATTGTATTGTCCGGGGCGCTGAGATGCTTGCGCATCACGCCCCGGGCTACGCTCAAGCGCCGCGCGGGCTTAAGCATGGTCGTCGACCTCAGCGTCCTGCGCGCTGGCGTGGGCCGCGCGACCACGCGGGCCGTTGAAATATTCCTGGATCCAGGGATGCTCGCTTTTCAGCAGTTCGGGGATCGTGCCCACCGCAATCACCTTTTTGTCGGCCAGCACCGCCACCCGGTCGCAGATGGCATACAGCGTGTCGAGATCATGGGTGATCAGGAATACCGTCAGCCCCAGCGTCGCCTGCAATTCGCCGATCAGCTTGTCGAAAGCGGCCGCGCTGATCGGATCGAGCCCGGCGGTGGGCTCGTCGAGAAACAGCAGCTCCGGA
Source organism: uncultured Novosphingobium sp. (assembly GCA_964245645.1). GTDB lineage: Bacteria > Pseudomonadota > Alphaproteobacteria > Sphingomonadales > Sphingomonadaceae > Novosphingobium. The sequence continues at coordinate 893 of CAXTOI010000362.1, forward strand.
TCGAGCGCCAGCGCGCGCGCGATCCCGGCGCGCTTGCGCATGCCGCCCGACAATTCGGACGGATAAAGCGAGGCGACGGTTTCCGGCAGGCCCGAGAGCGTGACCTTGAACCGGGCGATTTCATCGAGCAGTTCGGGGCCGATGTCCTTGTAGAATTCCTTAAGCGGCACTTCGACATTTTCAGCGACGGTCAGCGTGGAGAACAGCGCGCCGCCCTGGAAGAGCACGCCCCAGCGCGAGCGGATATCGATATCGCTGTCTTCGCGCGCGTCGGTGATCGAATCGCCCAGCACTTCGATCCGCCCGGCCAGCGGAATCTGCAGGCCGATGATCGAGCGCATCAGCACCGACTTGCCGGTGCCGGAGCCGCCGACCACGCCCAGGATTTCACCCCGGCGCACGGTCAGGTCCAGCCCGTCATGGACGAGATTGTCGCCGAAGCCGTTGCGCAGCCCGGTGATCACGATCGGCGCGTCATCATCCTGCGGATCGCCGGGCGCGGGAGCGGCGTCGGCGTCCGCGTCGGGCGGGGCGTCGCTCATATCCAGCCCACCTTGGTGAAGAACACCGCAAAGAACGCATCCAGCGTAATCACCATGAAGATCGCCTGCACCACCGCCATCGTGGTGCGCTGCCCGACTTCCTCGGAATTGCCCGAAACCTGCATGCCCTGATAGCAACCGGTGACCGCGACGATCATGCCGAACACCGGCGCCTTGATCAGCCCGACCCACAGATCGGTGATCGGCACGACATCGCGAACCCGCTGGATGAAGTTGATGAACGGGATACCCAGGGTGAACGATGAAATCACCGCGCCGCCGATGATCGCCATCAGCGACGCGAAGAAACCGAGCAACGGCAGCATCAGCACCGATGCCAGCACACGCGGCAGCACCAGCGCCTGCATCGGCGAAACCCCGATCGTGCGCATCGCGTCGATTTCCTCGGTCAGCTTCATCGTGCCGATCTGCGCGGCAAAGGCGCTGCCGGAGCGGCCGGCGACCATGATCGCCGTCATCAGGATGCCCAACTCGCGCATCGCCAGCCGGCCGGTCAGATTGACGGTGTAGATCTGCGCGCCGAACTGCTGCAACTGCACCGAGCCCTGCTGGGCGATGACGATGCCGACCAGGAAGCTCATCATGCCGACGATCGCCAGCGAATTGACCCCGACCAACTCCATCTGCCGGACCAGCGCGGTCAGGCGGAAATGGCGCGGACGCTTCACGATATCCCACAAGCTGACCAGCATCGCGCCCATGAAGCCGATGATCTGGACCGTGCCCCGCGCCAGCCCGACGACGAGATCGCCGGTGTTGGCCGAGACGCGGGTGAACAGCCACAGCCGCCTGGGGGTGATCGGCTCCTGGCTGCTCGGTGCGCCGACGGCGTCGATCAGCCGCTGAGCCTTTTCGCTCGCGCCGGTGATCTCGGCATCATGCGCGTGTGCCAGCCGCCACACGACCCAGGCGCCGACGGTGTCGATCGCGGAGACCCCGGAGATATCGATGTGCGCGACCTTGTCGGTCCGTTCGCGCAGAGCGTGATCCAGCGCGCCGACGTGCGACACGAGCAGCCGCCCCGCCAGCTTCAGCGTGATCGCCCCGTGATCGTCAGTTTCTTCGGTGAAATCCGCCGGTTCCCGCATACGCGCCGTTCATGCGGTAAAATGCCGCGGCGGGCAAGGGCCGGTCTTGCTTGCGGATGGGCCCGGCTTGCTTGCGGATAAGCCGTCTCGTTTGCCGATGGCCGTCTTGCTTGCAGATAGAGAAGCCGGCTGGCAAAGCGCCCGCACCATGACCGACACCATCGCACCTGCCGCGCTCGCCAAGACCTTCGATCCCGCCACGATCGAGGCGAAATGGTATGCGCATTGGGAGCAGAATGGGCTGTTCCGGCCCGATCGCCCGCAGGCGCAGCCCTTCACCATCGTCAACCCGCCGCCCAATGTGACCGGCAGCCTGCATATCGGCCATGCGCTCGACAATACGTTGCAGGATATCGTCGTGCGCTACGAGCGGCTGCGCGGCAAGGATGCGCTGTGGGTGGTGGGCACCGATCACGCCGGCATCGCCACGCAGATGGTGGTCGAGCGCCAGTTGGAAGCGAGCCAGGACAAGCGCGCCAATTACACCCGCGAGCAATTCGTCGAGAAGATATGGCAGTGGAAGGCCGAGAGCGGCGGCACCATCACCGGCCAGTTGCGGCGGCTCGGCTGCTCGATGGACTGGTCGCGTGAGCAGTTCACCATGGACCCGCATTTTACCACCGCGGTGGTGAAGGTGTTCGTCGATCTGTATAATCAGGGGCTGATTTATCGCGACAAGCGGCTGGTCAATTGGGACCCGAAGCTGAAGACGGCAATTTCGGACCTGGAAGTCGAGACGCAGGAGATCAAGGGCCACTTCTGGCATTTCCGCTATCCGCTGGCCGATGGGGCGGTGCTGGCGAGCGGCGCGGATCATATCGTCGTGGCGACGACCCGGCCCGAGACGATGCTGGCGGATATGGCGGTGGCGGTGAATGCCGACGATCCGCGTTACCGGAGCGTGATCGGCAAGTTCGCGACGCTGCCGATTACCGGGCGGCGCATACCGATCGTCGCGGATGAGCATGCCGATCCGGCGCTGGGCAGCGGCGCGGTGAAGATCACGCCGGGGCATGATTTCAACGATTTCGAGGTGGGCAGGCGCGCCGGGTTTGCGCCTGGCGAGATGCTCAATATGTTCGATGCCGAGGCCAATGTGGGGCGGTTCGAAATAATACCGGAACGATTCCACGGCCTGCACCGTTTTCGGAAGGACGGTATAGATGGAGCGCGCGAACTTGTAGTGGCCGAATTGATGGCACAGGGTTTGCTGGTGCAGCATGAGGTAAAATCTAAGGACGGCGAAATCACGCTGAAAGATGCCGAGGAACGCGTCATCCAGACGCCTTTTGGTGATCGCAGTGGAGTGGTGATTGAGCCATGGCTGACGGACCAGTGGTATCTGAATGCGGCGGAATTAGCGAAAGCGCCTATATCTGCAGTTCGTGATGGGCAGATCGAGATCGTACCCAAGACTTGGGAAAAAACGTTTTTCAATTGGATGGAGAATATCCAGCCATGGTGCGTGAGCCGCCAGTTGTGGTGGGGGCATCGGATACCGGCGTGGTATGGGCCGGTTCAGGAAGACGATGGTTCATTACATACAAACGTCAATCTTCCAAGCGGCACAACGATATTTGTTGCGCAAACAGAGCTTGAAGCAATTGAACTTGCTAAAAAACATTACATCAAGCCTTGGCCTATTGAAATATCTAAGCTGGGCCATGATAGCATTTTTTCAGGAATAGAGCTCGATGCTAGGAAGGTTATAACACTAAATCGCGATAACGA
>CAXTOI010000363.1:0-4260 GCA_964245645.1 uncultured Novosphingobium sp.
GGCAAAGCCTGTCCTGGTCGCGGCTGTACCAGATCATCTATGCCGCAAGCCCCGGGGTAGCTACGGTGACCGCGCTGACGGTGAACGGCGGCAGCGCCGATCTGATCGCCACTTCCCAGCAAGCGGTTATTCCCGGCTTGATTGGGGTCAGCTGAGATGGCCGTTGCAGGCGCGCCTGTGGGCAGCCTTGACGATATCGCCCAACGCATCCGGCAATTGCTGCCGAACTGGTTTGCCGACAGCAACCCCACTGCGGATGCCTTGCTGACCGGCGCGGCCACCGCTTTGGCGTTTATCTACGCGCTTTATGTCTATGCCGCCGCTCAGACGCGAATCCTAACCGCCACCGGCATCTGGCTGGATATGATCGCTCAGGATTTTTACGGCGCCACTGTGCAGCGCGGGGCCAACCAGGACGATGACAGTTTTCGGGCCATCATCGTGGCCAATTTGTTTCGCCCACGTGCGACCCGGCAAGGCATCATCGATGTGCTGCTGGCCCTGACCGGCAACGCGCCCGCGATGCTGGAGCCGTTCGCGCCCGCCGATACCGGCGCTTATGGTATCGGCTATGTCGGCTATGGCGCGGCGGGCGGGTACGGCTCGCTGGCGATCCCGGCGCAGGTTTTCGTAACCGCATATCGTCCCGTGCAATATGGCATCGCCAATGTTGCGGGGTATGGCGAAGCGACGGCGGGATACGGCGTGCCGAGCCAGGCGGAATATGCGTCGCTCGCGCTGGTCTCCTCGATCGTGACCGATGCCGACATCTATGCTGCGATCGATGCCACCAAAACTGCCGGCACCGCGATCTGGGTGCGGATCAGCAATGTCTGGAACCCGGTTCCGTTGAGCCGAGACGGCGCGCCGTTTACCTTGGACGGAATGCAGCTGACTTTTAGCTGATGCGACGTTCGTCCTTTGGTTCTGCGTCTCAGATTAAGAAAGTGCCACCCCTGGCCCCTCGCGCGAGCGGGAGAGGCAGCGCCTTGGTGCTTTAACTTCTCATTTTCTGGAGTACTTGCATGGATCGCCAAATTGTCTGGCCGGGGGCCATCCCGCTCGAAACCGACATTCTCAACACCAATCGTTATGCCATGGTGGCGTTGGGACGGCTGGCGATGGATGTGCTGGGCAGTTCCACTCTGATCTCCGGCCTCGCCTGCACGCCGACCGCTGTGCCGAGCATGGCGGTGAACATCGGGCCGGGCGCGATTTACAGCCTGCAGAATGTAGAAAATACCGCGTATTCCAGCCTGGCTGCCGATACTGCCGATCAGATCGTAAAGCAGGGGATCTTGCTGGCCTCGACCAATACCCAGCTCTCGATGACGGCACCTGCTACCTCGGGCAACTCGGTGATCTATCTGGTCGAGGCCGCCTACAGCGAAGTCGATACCGGCGCAGTGACGCTGCCGTTTTACAATTCGGCAAGCCCGTCGATTCCGTTTTCAGGCCCGGCGAACAACGGCCAGCCTAGCTACACCAAACGCGCGGGTACGGTGAATATCCAAGCCAAGGCAGGAATCGCCGCTGCTACTCCGATTGCCCCTGCCGTTGATACGGGGTTTGTCGCGCTTTATTACGTGACGCTCGCATATGGCCAGACTGCGATCACTTCGCCCAATATAGCGCTGGCTCCGGGTGCGCCGCTTTTGACTGCGGGTCTGGCTGGGCTGATGCCGGTCGCTGGCGGGACATTTACCGGCAGCGTGTTCGGCCCGACCCCGGCCAGCAACGATAGCAGCTTCAAGCTTGCGACCACCGCCATGGTTCAGGGCGCGGTGTCGGCAGGCACCGTTTATAGCACCGACGGATCTGGCAACTGGAAGCTGGTGCATTCAAACGGGTTCATCGAGATGGGCGGTGTCATGCCGGCAGCGATGACCAGCGAAGCGGCGGTTACGCTGACCTTTCCGTTTGGCGGCTTTCCCAATGCCTGCGTCGATATCAGCGCGAATGTCATCAATCCCGGCAGCAGCGTGACCGGGGTGACGATCATTCAGGAGGTGTCGCTGACGCACCTCACTGCCAATCTGTTCGTACAAGATCAGTCAAGCACCTTTTCGGATGATGGGGGCGGCTATCGCTGGCGCGCCAAAGGCAACTGATTCCAGGGCGTCATAGCCCATTAACGTTCAGGTCGCGCGCGACGCCATGTTCGACGGCGTGGCACTGGCCGGCGGAATGACGCGCCGTTGCAAGCGGATGCCAGTGGGAGGCGCTTGCCTCCGCCACAGCTCTACAGGATATCATGATGACCGACTGGAACCATTCCACGCCGCTCGCCGCGGTGGGCGATTTTCCACAAGCAATGATCCCGCTGCGCGTCGAAGGCGCCGATCCGACCAATCCTGCCCTGGACACCTTCGAGCAGGTGGCATTGAGCACCGTGATCGCCGCCGCAACGGGCGCCACTTCGGCCGGACAGCCGGTCTCGATCGATCTGTTCGCCAATCTGGCGGCGCATAGACTGCCTGGGGCAGTGACTGCATTCATCACAGGCGGCTTTTCAACCGCCGGGCTTGGTGGCGGCACTTATGTGGCCGACGGTCTCGCCACATCTTCGCTGGCGGCGACCTGCCCGCTGTTCTGCGCCGCCGATGGTGCTGGGCGCTATTTTCGGCTGGCGGCCCGCGACCGGACCGTTGCCGTTTCCCAAGCCGGTGCGCTGGGCGGTGCGAACAATGATCAACCCGCCGTTCAGGCCGCGATCAATTACGCCGCCGCCATCGGTGCGCGCACCTTGCTATTCGATTTCGACATCATCAGCCTGTGGTGCCCGGTTCGTACCAGCGCTGTTTCCGGCAATCCGGGCGCGTTTGCTTCGGACGGGCAATCGATCTGGGTTACGGCGCCGATGAAGTTTCTGGGGGTCGGCAGCGGCACCCATATCCAGATGCGCGGTGCCGCCGGGGCGTCGCTCGAAACGGGCTGGCAAAACGTCGGCGGCGCGGTGTGGCGCGGTTCGGGCATCAACCTGGTAGGTGGCCCCTCGGCAACGTCGCCAAGCACTTATGGGCTGACCTGTTTTGCCATGGAAAACATCTGGCTCGACGGTGGCTGCGCTTACACCGGGGTTCGCACGGCGGTGACCCCTGCGTCACCGGATGGTCCCGATCTGACCAACAAAGGTATCCGCCTGCAAAATACGCAGTGCGACAAGTTGATCCTGACCAATTGCATCATCAGCGGTTTCAAAGGTGAGGCCTGCTATCTGGCGGGATCGACGCAAACGCTGCAGATACTCAGGAATACCCAGATTTTCGGCAGCAACCAGTCGGCGTTCAACCCTTCTACCGGGATCGTTCAAGCCGACAATTGCGACTTCGGCGGCTCCTTCATTTCCGTCGAATGCCTTGGCGGCATTGGTGGACGCTATACCAATTGCAGGTTCCATGACTCGATCCAGACGGGCATCACAGGTGGTCCAGCTAACGGCCTTATGTTCAACTATGCCTACCCAACCCGTATCGCGACCCAGGATCCGCCGTGGATCGATATGGTGTCATGCGATTTCCACAATGCCGGGCAGATGATTGTCGGCAATTACTTGCGGATTATTCGCAGCCGCGCGACCGATTCTACCATCGCACTGAATACGGCGGTCACCAACGGCGCGCTGACCAGCACTTACATCGACCTGGAATATACCCTGGACCAGGCGACCCAGAGCCCGATCTGCGCATTGACCGGGCCGGCTACGTTGACCACGGTAATACCCGGCGCCAGCGGCACCAATTATATCTTGCCGCCCAGCGACGTGCATGTCCGGATGAACATCCACCGCACCGCCAATGCCGCCGCCAACGGCCGCTATGCCATTGCCTATTCAGTCGCCGGCTATGTCGACCAGAACAGCTGCTCTTTGCAGGTGGGGGAAGCGGATGGCGTGGCTTATATGGTCGTGCCGATCAGCAATCTGGCGCTGCCGCTGGTTACCATGACAGGACCCACCAGCAGCCATCTGATCGGCGCCGGCCGGCCCCTGGGCATGTATCCGGCATTGATATCCGCCGGGCCATACGCGTTGACGGTCAGCAATCCACGGATGTCACTGCTGTACTCAGGCACGGCGGCCGCGATTGCCATCACCATGGCCGCGCCTTTCGCGGCACCGTATGGCTATGCATTCGGCCAGAAGACAAAGATTTATTGGGACAGTGGGAGCACCGTCGGCACGACCTTCACGATTTCCCATAACGACACCGGGCTACGGCTGAATTCAGACTGCACGTTGGCCCTGTTCGGCGACTGGAT
>CAXTOI010000364.1:0-4239 GCA_964245645.1 uncultured Novosphingobium sp.
ATTTCTTAGCCAAACGGAAGCGGGCGATTCCGTTTTCATGCGCGATGCTCTAGCTGCTCCGACGACGTCCAGCGGGCGGGAATGGCAACCCTGCGGGCGGCTTCTGGCGGCCCTCGGCAGCGTCGCGGTCTCGGAACGATGAACCACATCGCCCCTTCGACCGCTTCTCGCCGAGAACCGCCAGAAGCCGTCCTCATGGGTCAGGGTCATCGAGATCTGGTATTAGATAAGGACCTTTGCATAAGCGCCGTTAGCTGGCCTTTCAGGGTCGGCTGCGTAGGCTGTTGGCATGACCGTCATGCCGCAGCCCCGACTGGACCACAGCGAACCGGCAGTGCCGTCACTGCGCCCAGCCGAGACCATACCATCACCCAGCCCGGCCAGCCTTGCCGATGCCATCAGCAAGGCATCCGGCGCGCCGCCGCATCTGCTGTGGGCCACGCTGGAATCGGCCTATGCCCAGCCCGACAGCAGCCCTGCTGCGGATGAGGAGCGGCTGGCTCCATACATCGCCTTGCCCATGGCCCTGGGGCTGTCGCTGGTGCTCTGGGTGGTTATCGTGGAGCTGGTGTTGATGCGGTAACCGGTACCGGCACGGTCGGCAGAGCAATCCGCCGCACGCTTAGAATATGCACCGGCTTGTCCAGCATCTCGCCCTTGAGCACCCCGCTGCCAGCGGTAGCCGAAAGCGGTGCATCGTAAATCCTGCGCACCACATCCATGCCTTTGACGACTTGCCCAAAGGCCGCAAACCCCGCCTGCCGATCAGGGTCTGCCGAGGCAGGATCGGCATCGAGCCCCGGCTGATCCGACAACAGGATCGAAAAGTCCGCCGTTGCCGTTCCGGGCGCAAACCGGGCCATCGAGATCGAGCCGGCCTTGTTCAGAATCCCGGTCACGCTGCTCGGTTCGTGCTTGACCGGGGGCAATATCCTGCGGGGATCGCCGCTCAGCCCGCCCTCGATCAGGCCATTGGGCTGCATGCCCCAGGCCATCCGCATCGCCCGGTAGAATGCCGCGCCATCGAACCGGTGCAAATCGACATAGCGCAGGAAATTGGCCGACGTCGCGGGCGCGTGCTTGCCGTCGAGATCGATGTCGATCTCCCCCGCATCGGTCACTATCGCCACCCGGACAGTATCAGCGAGCGGAATCGACGGCGGGGGCGACGCGGCGTGGTGGTGCGGCGCGGCAGCGGTGAGCAACAGGGCGAGCAGGGCGCATGCGAATCGAGTGATCATAGCATGATGATGATATCGGCAATAATTAGGTTAGCGGGCATAAATAACTTCATTTACGCCCGGCTTTCTTCCGGTTCAGCCCCACCGCCCCCAGAACCGCGTTGCGCAGCTTGCCCAACGCCGCAAACAACGCGGTTAGCGCCACCACCACGAGGGTCACCAGCTTGATCCAGGGCGGCGCAAGCTGCAGCGAGTCCTGCACTTTCCCCCAGAAACCGACCTTGACGGTGAACGAGTAGGCATGGGGCGAGCCAACGAGATCGTGGTACTGCCCATTGCGATCGATCGCCTGGACGATGGTGTTGATCCGCAGCGTATGCGTCCCGCCATGCACCGCCGTGACATCCCAGTTCCACAACGTTGCGGGATACGGCGACCCGAGGTGAATGAGTTGCGTGGCAGGACTGCGCGGCGTGATCCGAAACCCCTCGTCGCCATCCAGCGTCGCCTTGACATGCTCGCCGACGGTCAGGCTGAAGACATCGGTATGCCCCGGCATCGGCGCCACCACCTGGCTGGGCGTGGGGGCGTAGGTCGCTGTTGCCTCCGGCGCAACCACGGCGGGTGTCGCGTCGGCGGCACTGGCGGACGGCGACTGCGTCGGCAACGGCGTCGGCTTGCCTTTTGCGCGGTGGTGGCGATGCGCCTGCGGCGGCACTGATTCGCGCAAGGGTGCGGGCATCGGCAGCGGCTTGGGCGGATCGGCGGCAACGGCGAGCGAGAGGCTGACGGTATCGCCACGATCCATCGGATTGGGCGCGTTCACCGCGGCGTTGCCATCCGCTTCGCGCGCCGCCTGCTTCTGGAAATCCGCGCAATTCTCCGTCGTGGCGTAATCCGAAATCGCGTCGCAATAGGACTCGCCCACCGCGTTGGGTGCAGCGTGACAACACGACAGAAGCATGCAGCCGCTCAGCGCCCCGATGATCGCCGGAAAACCGGCGGGCCTCACTCCCATTGCCAAGACGAGTCCCATTTTGCTATTGAAGGATGTCTAGAACCGTATCGGGGTGTCAACAACCCGAAGTGCGCACGAATATCCGTCAGCCAAATAAAATGAACCGATGGCCCGGCACTACCCGATCTCAGACCAGTCCGCGCGCGTGCAGATCCTTTTCCAGCCCCGTTGCGTCGATGAACTGATGCGTCTGCCATCCACCGGCGACGGCGGCGGCAATATTGGCCGCGTTGTCATCGATGAACAGCATTTCTCCAGGCGCATGACCAAAGCGCTCGGCGGCCAGCGCGTAGATCGCCGGATCGGGCTTGGTCATCCGCTCGTGCGCGGAGACGACGATTTCGCGGAAATGATCGAGTATCGGAAAGGTCGGGCGGAACATCGTCCAGCTATCCGCGCCGAAATTGGTGATCGCATAAAGAGGCACGCCACGTGCCGCGAGGCGCTCCACCAAGGCGTGCGTGCCGGCCACCGGGCCAGGCACGGTTTCCAGCCATCGCGGGGCATAGGCTTCGATCAATTCGCGATGAGCAGGAAATTCAGCGGCGCGCGCCTCGATCATCCGTGCAAGCGGCACTCCGGTATCGTGCTGAAAATGCCATTGCTCGCTGACGACGTGGCTCAGAAACCAGTCGAGTTCCACCGGATCGGCAATCAGCTTTTCATAAAGCGCGCGGATCGACCATTGGACCAACACCCGGCCGATATCGAATACGACAGCCTGCGGGGTTACCAGTCCCACGTTTCGATCCCCAATACGATCAGGCCCCGACTGCTACGTGGCCAATCAGCGTTGGGATCAGCCTTGGCGCGCCTTGAAGCGGCGATTGGTCTTGTTGATCACGTAAGTGCGGCCACGGCGGCGGATCACGCGGTTGTCGCGGTGACGGCCCTTGAGCGACTTGAGGCTATTGCGAATCTTCATGGGGTCTCACCTTAGCGGGTGTGTTCCCGCTCGAAATCGAAGCCGCGCCGTTATGGGCAACGGCCTTGCAAGTCAAGCCGGCAGGTCGAATCAGGCACCCCGCAGTTCGGTCAATCTGCGTTCCCACGCCAGCGCGTGCTCGACGATCACATCCAGATCCGCATAGCTGGGCGCCCACGGCAGCGTTGCCTTGATCCGCCGGTTGTCCGAGATCAGCGAATCGGGATCGCCTGCCCGGCGCGTCTCCATGCGGCGCTCGATCATCAGGTTGGTCACCCGATCGACCGCATCGAGCACTTCCAGCACCGAAAAACCGCGTCCATAGCCGCAATTCATGGTTAACGAGGGCTCGGGATCGGCGATCAGTGCTTCCAGCGCCAGCACATGCGCGGAGGCCAGATCGGCGACATGAATGTAATCGCGCACCCCGGTGCCGTCCGCCGTGGCGTAATCGCTGCCGAACACGCTGACATGGCTGCGCTTGCCCAGCGCCGCCTCCACCGCGACCTTGATCAGATGCGTGGCCCCCGCCGTCGATTGCCCCGTCCGCGCCTGCGGATCGGCGCCGGCGACGTTGAAATAGCGCAGGACGCAGAAATTGAGCGGATGCGCGGCAGCGACATCGGCCAGCATCCGCTCGGTCATCAGTTTGGACCAGCCATAGGGATTGATCGGCGATTTCAGCGAATCCTCGGTGACCGGCGATACCTCGGGCACGCCATAGGTCGCTGCCGTCGAGCTGAAGATGAAATGGGGAATGCCCGCAGTGACGGCAGCCGCAAGCAGCGCGCGACTTTTGGCCGTATTGTTTTCATAATATTTCAACGGATTTTCCACCGATTCGGGCACGATGATGGAGCCCGCAAAATGCATGATCGCCCGCGTGCCCTGTTCGGCGAAGATGCGCGCCAGCAGCGCCGCATCGGCGATGTCGCCTTGGTACAGCGGCACACCCTCGGGCACGGCAAAGCGAAACCCGGTGGTCAGATTATCGATCACCGCCACCGACCAGCCGGCATCCTGCAGCGCCAGAACAGCATGGCTGCCGATATATCCAGCGCCGCCGGTTACAAGTACGGGACATCTTTCGGTCATGGCGTCACTCGCATGAGGGG
>CAXTOI010000365.1:0-4238 GCA_964245645.1 uncultured Novosphingobium sp.
CCTCATGCTTACGTCCGACAAGAGACAGAGTTGAAATGCAGTTCCACCTCAATGGCTTTCGTACCGGCGACCCCGAACTCGCCGAGGCAACCGGCAAGGCTGAAGACATCGGGAACAACCCGGAGGAACTGCCAACCCAGGTAGATGTGCTCATCGTCGGAACCGGGCCTGCGGGCCTCACCCTCGCTGCGCAGCTCTCTGCGTTTCCTGAAATAACGACCTGTATCACTGAGCAACGAGCCGGACCGCTTGAGCTCGGCCAGGCGGACGGCGTGGCCTGCCGGACGATGGAGATGTTCAACGCGTTCGGTTTCGCCCACAGCGTCCTCAAAGAGGCCTATTGGGTCAACGAGACGTCTTTCTGGCGGCCGGGCGATGCGACCAGCGGCATCGTCAGGGGCGGTCGAGTGCTGGATACCGAAGACGGTATTTCTGAATTCCCGCACGTCATCCTCAACCAGGCTCGTGTCCACCAGTTCTACCTCGACGTGATGCGCAAGTCCGCTTCACGCCTGACGCCCCACTACAATCGCAAGTTCGTTCACCTTGAAGTGGATGGAAGCGAGGGGGGTTCTGAATTCCCCGTGACCGCTACGTTCGAAGTCCAAGGGGCACGGGGCGAACCCCGGTTCGAGACCGTCCGGGCGCGATTTGCCGTGGGATGCGATGGTGCCAGAAGCCTGGTGCGCCGCTCGATCGGCCTGGGACTGGAGGGAGACTCCGCGCGTCAGGCGTGGGGCGTCATGGATATCCTCGCCGTCACCGATTTCCCCGATATCCGCCTCAAGGCAGTGATAAACTCGGCTGAAGCGGGCAGCGTGGTTCTGATCCCGCGCGAAGGGGGGTATCTGATCCGGATCTACGTCGAGCTGGATGAGCTGGATGGGGACGAGCGCGTCGCCGACCGCAATATCACGTTCGACACGGTTATGGACGCGGCGCGGCGGGTATTCTCGCCATATGAAATCGACGTGAAGCAGGTCGCCTGGTGGTCGGTCTACGAGATCGGCCAACGTCTTTGCCCGCGCTTCGATAATGCCGGGCAACGACACCCGTCCGTATTCATCGCCGGGGATGCCTGCCACACGCATAGCCCGAAGGCCGGGCAAGGCATGAACGTCTCCATGCAGGATGCCTTCAATCTTGGGTGGAAGCTGGCCGCCGTTCTCGGAGGCAGGGCTCCCCATGAGCTGCTGACGACCTATTCGACGGAGCGACATGCGATCGCGCGTGAGTTGATCGAATTCGACAAGGAATGGGCCGCCATGCTGAGCGCGCCGGTCAGGGCGGCCAACGATGCGGACGGTGAGGGCGTCGATCCGGCGGCCGTCCAGGACTATTTTGTGCGGTTCGGCCGCTACACCGCGGGAACGGCGACAAAATACCGGTCGTCAATGATCACCGCTGATCCGACCTTCCAGGGCATGGCATCCGGGTTCCCGATAGGCGAGCGCTTTCACTCTACGCCCGTCATCAGGCTTTCGGACGCCAAGCCGATGCATCTTGGGCATGCCATCGAGGCGGACGGGCGGTGGCGCATCTTCGCATTCGCGGGAACGTCGGATCCGATGCTGCACACTCTTTGCGATTTTTTGGGAAATGATGCCAGATCGCCCCTCGTCTGGGCAACTTCGGCAGGCGCGGACGTGGACTCCATCATCGACGTCCGAGCGGTCTTCCAGCAGCCACACCGTGAGCTTGCGATCGAAGACGCGCCAAACCTTTTGCTGCCTCGCAAAGGTCGGTTCGGACTGCGCGATTACGAGAAGATGTTCTGCCCGTGCTTTGACGGCGGCGGCGATATCTTCGACTTGCGGGGAATTGATCGGCAGCAAGGGTGCATGGTCGTCGTCCGCCCTGATCAGTTCGTGGCCAACATCGTTCCGCTCACGGCCTATGACGAGCTTTCGTCTTTCTTCTCGGCGGTTCTGCTACCGGCCAGGGTCGGCGAGGAGGCCGTCTCCAATGCCGATGGGGCCGTGCGAGCCGCAGGGCCCGAATATGAAGGTGCGCTCATGAAGCCACGGATGGTGCTCAATGACGCAGCAGAGTGACGAGGTCCGCGACCTCGTTGCGACGCTCGTGACCGCCAATCACATCCTGTACGATCAGGGCGTGGTGGATGGCTTTGGACATGTCAGCGTCCGGCACAACGGACGCGATGACCGCTTCTTCCTGGCCAGGAGCATGGCACCGGGCGACGTCGGACCCGGGGACATCCTCGAGTTCGGGCTAGACGGAGAGGCGATCGCGGCAAAGCTCGAAAGGGTCTATCTTGAGCGTTTTATTCACAGCGAGATCTACAAGGCTCGGCCGGACGTGCGGTCGATCGTTCACAGCCACTCACACTCGATCGTGCCGTTTTCAGTTTTGAAGCAGGTGCCGCTTCAGCCGCTTTGTCACATGGCCGGCTTCATCGGCGCCCGCGCTCCCGTTTTCGAGATACGAGACAATTTCGGCGACGGTACGGACCTTCTGATCCGAGATGCCGAGCGAGGAAAGGCTTTGGCGGACTCCATCGGCGATCATGCGATCGTTCTGATGCGCGGCCACGGATCGACGGTGGTGGCTGATTCGATCGAGAAGGCGGTTTTTCGCGCGATCTATGCGGAAGTGAATGCCCGGCTGCAGCTGGGCGCATCGGCCTTGGGTGAGGTGACTTTCTTGAGTGAAGCCGAAGCCGATCAATGTATGCGCACGAACGAATCGCAGGTCTCGCGGCCTTGGGAGTTGTGGGCACGCCGCGTGCGAGAGGCCCGGGCCAGAAGCGGACAATAAAGGCGTTGCCAGTCTGGCCACGAGGTCGAGAGGCGATGTCCGAGGAGAGGTTCACCATTTTCGTCGATCATGATCATCCACTTGGCGGATCTGCGACAATCGAGCCTCGCCAGTACTCACCTCCTATTGCCGCCTATGCTTAACCGAGCGGTAGCGGCCGCAAGAAGCTAGGAAAGTTTACGCCAAACAGCGAGCCGATGCCAATTACCCCACCAATACTTAGAGGGATAAGACTACATATGACGACGACCAAGTTGCCGAAGCTGATCGGCCTTAGTGGCAGCCTTCGCGCGATCTCGCACAACACGGCGCTTCTCAATACGCTGGCATCCCGCCTCGAATCGAGCGGGAAGGCGAACTTGGTGGTGTTTCCGCTCGGCGCCATTCCGCTCTACAACGGCGACACCGACGGCGAGGACAAGCCCGAGCCGGTTCTGGCCCTCAAAAAGGCGATCGCTGATGCCGACGGTTTGGTGCTTGCCAGCCCCGAATATAATTTGGGCATATCAGGCGTCTTGAAGAACGCGATCGACTGGGCCTCGCGTCCGGCATACGGCTCAGTTCTGAAAGGGAAGCCGTTCGTTGTCATGACGGTTTCACCCGCCGCTACCGGAGGCGTGAGATCCATCGCTCAGGTGCGTGAATCCCTGTTCGGCTGCCTCGCGGAAGCGGTGCCGACGCCCGATATCGTCGTTCCGGCATCCTACATGAAAGTGAAGGATGGCGTGTTTACCGACGAGGAGAACCTGACCTTCGCGGAGGCAAGCATCCAGGCACTGATCGAGCGCATCCAAGCCAAGGGATAATGACCGAACTGATCATCTGCCTCAAAAAGGTTCTAACTCGGATCCTGCCGAATGTGCGACCTGAGGACCTGATCGATCGAAAGGGCAGACGGCTCTGAGTGCACCACCGGTGCAGCGGATCCATGTCATGACGCATATAACTCGAAAGGTTCGCAACGCGATATGGCCTTGGGGGGCTGCTTAATGGCGTGCAGCCCCCCGCACGGCTCCTTGCGCGCGATTATCGGGCTGCCTTCGTAGACTATTATGAAGCGACACCGACTTCGAACAACCACGCAAGCGCTTCATCGACGTCTCCAAAAACGCGGTGGTAATCGATTGGATTGATTCGGTTGGCCTGCATCTTGTGCAGCGCACCTTTGATAACGGCGGCGGTTCGCTCGATACTGCCGCTGAGGTCTTTTGCCAGATCTTGAAGCCCTTTCACGACGTTTGGAGACTGCACGCCGCAGGCACGCGCATCTATCAGCAGGTGTACCCTTTCGCGCGGGCGCGCTGATCGGGCAAGCGCGACTTCATGGCGCAATTCCCTATCGAAAAGTGCGAGCACGTCATCGTTCCAATACCCAGATAGCTGTGCCCTGATGAGACGGTCGTCTCGCTCCCGATTGATTTCAAACCCTTGGGTGTTGACGTTCACCACCTGACTCTACC
>CAXTOI010000366.1:0-4222 GCA_964245645.1 uncultured Novosphingobium sp.
CTCGTCAGGCTCATAACCTGAAGGTCACAGGTTCAAATCCTGTCCCCGCAACCAACATCAATTGCGATACCCCCGACGCGAAAGCGCCGGGATTTTTTGCGTTGTTGGCAATGGCGAGAATCCCGGCTAGATCGCCCTGCAGGTCGATTTCCAGCCCATCGTCGGTTGGCGACAGTACGATGGCCGAGACAAGGGAGCGCAGTACCTCCATAGCCTTCATGCGCTCCGCTTCCGAACCGCTGCCCAAAATTTCATGGAGCGACGACACCTGCCGGCGATAATACCCTGCCATTTCCGGGTGAAGCAGGGCGGGAGGCTCCTTGGCTTCCGCGAGGAACGCCCGCAGTTCCCTTTGCCTGTCCTCAAGCTTCACCATCTTTGCGTTGAGCCGATCCGATGAAGCTCCTGAGCCAAGGCGAAGCATCATATCGACCATCATGTCGAGATCGTGGTCGATCTTCTTGGCCTCGGCTTTTGCTACCTCAATCGACGCGCTGCCTTCCATCCTGATCTGGTTGAGCTCGCGGGTGAACTCAATGCAGAATTCGGCGAACAGTGCTGGGTCCATCAAATGGCTGTGCAGGGCGGTTAACACCCGGCGCTCCAGTTCATCGCGCCGAATGTTGCGGCGATTAGAACAAGTGCCTTTATTGCGAGCCGACGAGCAGCCAAGCAACTCCGCAGAGATCATCGAATAGCCGCCGCCGCATTTCCCGCAGCGGGTGAGGCCGGACAGAAGATAGCGGGCGCGCCGGCGCTGGTTGATCTGGGCTACGGGACGGTAACCGTCGCTCGTTTCGGGAACGCTGAGTTTCCGCTGCCGTGCCTTCACTTCATCCCATAGGTCCTGTTCTATAATACGAAGTTCTGGTACGCCCTTTACAATCCATTCCTTGGGATCGTTTAGCCGTGCTTGCCGCCTTCCCGAAACCGGTTCTTTGATGAACCGCTGCCGGTTCCAAACGAGTTTGCCAATGTAGAGTTCGTTGTTCAGAATGCCGGTTGCCCGCTTGGGGTTGCCGCAGATTGTGCTAAACCCCCCAGTCTCCTCCTGTAGGTGCAGCTATAGCTCTGCGGTTCAAGTCAGTCGCGATCCACTTGGCGGACTTGCCGGCTGCGTAATCTTTGAAGATTGCGACGACGATCGCTGCTTCTTGAGCATGGATGGCCCGGTCACCGCGCGTTGCCTCGCCATCTACTCCAAACTGCTTTACCACCGTATAACCGTAGGAGTTTCCGCCACGGACTTTCCCTGCTCGATCCGTCCTCGCAGACCGCGACGGGTCTTATCCGCAAGGTCCTTGAGGAACAAGGCATTCATCGTGCCCTTGAGACCGATGTGTAGGTGGCTGACTTCTCCCTCGGACAACGTGACAATCTTCACGTTGCCGAATGCCATCCGCTTGAAAAAGCCAGCGATATCCTCTTGGTCGCGCGAGAGGCGATCCATTGCCTCGGAAAGGACGATTTGGAACCGGCCAGCCGACGCATCTATGATGAGCGCCTGGATGCCAGGCCTCAGGAGCGACGCCCCGGAGATCGCATGATCAGTATATTCCTCCACGATCCGCCAGCCCTGCTGCTCGGCGTGAGCTCGGCACACTCTGAGTTGATCAGCGATCGACGCGTCCCGTTGGTTGTCGCTCGAGTACCGGGCGTAGAGGGCCACTTTCAACGCTCGCTTCCTCCGTTATTGGGGACGGGCGCGCGGCACAGATCCCAGGGTGCGTTGCAACATACTCCCTTGCCGCGGCTCGCGCTAGAGCACGAACCAGCTTGATTAATTGCGGGTTAGCAGTGACACCACCGTGCGGCAGGCCGGGGGGACGGGCCTTTGGCGGATTCATGTTCGTAGCCTCGTTTATGCGGACGCTATTTGGGTTGGGTGGCGGCTCGCGCCTTTATGAAGCCGCGGTCGCTTTCTAGAAAGGCGCTGAGCATGGCAGGGATCAGCTCGGCGATCGGTTCTTCGCGACCGTAGGAGCTGGCGTACAACGCGGCATAGTCGTTCAACGCCTGATGGAGATCGGGCATAACGCTGATGCTGAGTTTGACCGGATTACGATCAGGTAGCTGCGGAAGCTTGAGGTCGGCCATTTCAACGTTCCTTTCCATCCCAAGGAGCAAGCACCAGGTCCTTGTGGACCACCAGCCGCACCGGCGCGCCCGGCCTGATGGTAATCGTCGGCTGAATGCCGAGATTGTGCTGCGTGATCTGGTCGCTGGCGCGCGAGACATTGTCCTGCGTTGATTGGCGGATCGCCTGGATAAGATCGCCTTGCCCCGAAAGCGCCAGATCGGAGCCAACACCGAGCAGGGTCGAAAGCGCGATCCCCTTCAACAACTGCCACGTGTGGAAGTCGATCTTGTCCTGCAGCCCGGCAAAGCCCGATGGATCGGTCGCGGGCAAATTGTCGATGCGCAGCGAACTGCCATCGGGCAGGATGATCCGCTGCCAGACGACCAGCGCCCGGCTTTGCCCGAAGGCGACGACACTGTCATAGCTGCCGATGAGCCGGGCGCCTTGCGGGATCAGCAAGATACGGCCGGTGGCGCTGTCATAGGTGTTCTCGGTCACTTGCGCCGTGACCAGGCCAGGCAAGTCGGACCTCAGCCCGGTGATCAAGCTCGCCGAAATCACGCTGCCCGCCGACAAGGTATAGGGCGACGGCAACGGCGTCAGCGTATGAGGGTTGACGTCGCCGCGCGGGTCGAGCGCACCGACAAACGCCGCTTTCCGACCCTGGGCGTTGGGATCGTTGGACGGGTCGAGGCCAAGCTTCGGCGGCTCTGGAGATGCAGTCGAAGCTGGCGCTGCGGTGCCCGGCTCTGCGGTCGCGGCTTGCGCGCTTGCCACCGAGGCTCCTTCCTGCCGTCCCTGCACCAGCACGCCCGACTCGCGCGCTGCCTTCAACTCGGCCAGTGCACGTTCCTGTTCCGCAGCTTGGGCCTGCTGGAGCTGCTGTTCGGCGGGGTCCACTGCATTGGCCATGGCCTGCTGGTGCTCCAGGATCGGCTTGCCCAGATCGCCGGGGAGCGGCGGACCCAGGCGCGGCACGTCGCCATAGGTCGACGGCGCACCATTCAAGGCATCGCTGGTCGGACGCGCATTGGGTTCGGACAGCTCCTGCTGCGTTTCACCGTGCTGGAGCAGGCGCGGCTTCAGCGCCATCCAGGTCACCGCGATCAGGCTCACCGATCCGATCGCGGCGATCGCGATGATAAACCCGCGCTTGAAGCGGATCGCGCGCGGCGGCCGCGACCTGATCGCGAGTGTCTCAGGGTCCAGCTTGGCCGGTGGTGGTAAGACAGCTTCGCTCACTTTGCCCTCCGCCGCTTATTCGCTACGCCGGCGCGGCTGATCCGCACGATGTCCTGGCGCTTGAGGCCCAGACGCAGCTCGGCCCGATCGAACAATCGATCGACGACATAGAAGCGGCCTTGCAGGCGGTAATTGACGAGTTCCGCCGTCCCCTTGGCATCGACCAGGAACAGCGGCGGTGCTTCGCCAGTGCCCAGGCTTGCCGGAAACTCGATGAAGGTCTGCCGGCCATCGTCAAAGGCGCGCAGCGGCCGCCACGGCGGGTTGTCACCGGTAATGGCGTAGTCGAAATGGAGCTGTTCGATCTGCAGGCCACTGGCGACGGGCGCCGCGGCCCGCGCCTGCTCGGCCGATGCCTTGAGCGCAATGAGCTGGTCCTGCGGATAGGTCCAAGACAGCGCCGACATCGCGGTGCGCTCGGTGCTGGTCAGCCCGAGATGATAGGTCCGTCGATCCGTCGTGATGACGAGGTTGGTGACAAGACCGGCGGTGAAGGGTTTTACCAGCACATGGGTGCGCTTGGTGTCGCCCTCGCCGCTGGTGGTGTCGCCGATCACCCAGCGGACCGTATCGCCAGTGGCAACGGCGCCCAGCGCTTCGCCGGGTTGCAGGGCGATGTCGGTCACTTGTCCTGGCGCAGTGAAGACATGATAGATCGCGGCGTCACTGTAAGGATAGACCTGCACCCCGCCAAGATAACCGCCGCTTGCGGGCTCCAGCATCGCGGCGCGATTGGCGGCGCGGACCCGCAGCTCGGCGGGTGACGGCGGGCGATAATGACGGCGCGCCGGCAGTGTCGGGGTGACCAGCGGCAGCGCCTGCGGCGTTTCCGTCGCCATAACTGCCGGCTGTGCAGCGGCGGTTGTCGATTGAACCGCAGGCACGCTCGCGGCGGGCGTG
>CAXTOI010000367.1:0-4211 GCA_964245645.1 uncultured Novosphingobium sp.
TCGCCGGCATCTTCGTGGACGCCGGCGCCGCCCGCTCCGCCGTCAAGGAGGCCCTCCATGGCTGATGCCACCAGCCTGATCCTCCTCGCCGCTGGAGCAGCCACCGAAGCCGCCGAACCCAGCTCGTTCGGCCTGACTCCGCCGATGTGGGTCGCTCTGTCAATGGCCGTGCTGATTGCCGTCGCGCTGTATTTCAAAGTCCCGCGGATGCTCACCTCCGGCCTCGACGCGGGCATCGCCGAGATCAAGGAACAACTCGAAGAAGCCAAAACCCTGCGCGCCGAAGCCGAAGCCCTACGCCAGGAATACGCCACGAAGATCGCCAGCGCCGAAAAGGATGCCGCCGCGATGCTCGATCATGCGCGGCACGAAGCCGACGCAATCGTTGCGAAGGCTGAGGCGGACACCGCAGCGGTGATCGGCCGCCGCGAAAAGATGGCGACCGACAAGATCGAAGCGGCCGAATTGGGCGCGATTGCTGCTGTACGCGCGATTACGGCTGATGCGGCGACGTCGGCAGCGCGAGGGTTGATCTCTGCGCATCATACGGAGCAAGCGGATAGCGCACTGGTTGATCAGGCTATTGCAGGGATGTAGTCCGCAATTACTGGCGCTTGTACAATCCCACTGATTAAAATATGTTAATCAAGGCTTGGTAGCCAGCGACGCGACTACGGATTTGGCGAAACCGTCTTCCACATTCTCGGTAGTGGTGAGGCCGCCAATTACTCCACCGGCAACGAAGGCTTTGGTGATTTTGTATTCGCCGACCTTCCTGCCGTCAGAATCGAGGATCGCTACCATGCCCTCAATGTGAATTTGCCCAAGCCCTATGAGAGCCAACCGCGCAGCAGCATTGCCGTGCTCGAAGCGAGTGATGGTTATTTTCATATGAAAAGCCGGAACGACGCCTGGTGTGTGATAGCCGCGCTCGATCAGATCTGCTTCAACTTTGTCGTGGATCACTATGCGGTCGGGGTCGTTTACCCACACGCCGTTGACGACATCAATGTTGACCTCTGTTATGTTCGGCTTGGATATAGCACCTAGAGCCAGCGGCTGAACTACTGTTGGCGCTGTAGTGGTTGTTGCGCAGCTGGTTAGCGCGAGCGAGCCGATTAGAGCGACTATTAAAGTTTGTGTGCGCATAATCTTTGAATTTTCCCGAATGCCCTCGCCTGGCTTATTTGCCGGAAACGATCGGAGTACTAGCCGGAGCAGACAGGTTCGAGCTGGGCGCGGGCATGGTGAAACTTTGCGCCTCAAACGTGTATGCCAACATGATCGCGTTCTTGGCGATGACGGCCGAGTGTCCGCTCACCAGAAATCCTCCAACCAGGCCCGCCGCGAGCACGGCGCCGGCGGTTGCCCCGCCATTGCCCGAGCCCTCCTGGCGATGCGCCCCGGTCAAGGCTATGCGGCGTCCACTGAGATCGAGCGCATTGAACGAGATCTCGATCCTTCCCGATTTGCCGAACGAGCCGGTACCCTTCACGAAGCTTACCGAACCTTCGCCGGGAGTTCCTTTGGGGATCACCACTATTCCATCCACCAGGACGTCCGCAGTGGTGAACAGCTTCACTTTGTCGCCCAGCTTTGCCGTCTTGGATGAGATTTCGGTGTCGGGAGCCAGTACCAGTTCGGCTCGGGCGGGAAGTATAAGCTGACGCATGGCGGATACCGCCGGAGTGGCAAGCGCCGCGTCGATTGGCGCGGAGGCGGAAACCGAAGAACCGGAAACCGCCGGCGCCTGGACCGGCGCCGTCTCGCCCCTTGCATGGACAATGCCTGAGCAAGCAACGACAAGAACAAACAAAGTTTTGTGCATCAGATCCCCCCTGATTCCCAGTGGGCATATGCCTTGTTTTTTTGAGCATTGTAAAGTGGAGCGGTGGAGATCTTCTTTACCCGAACAACAGGATCAAGACAGCTGTTCGACAAGCTCAGGACGGGTGAAGTTCAGCGATTATAGGTTTGTTCAAACGGATCTGGTATTACCGTGACAGGTTCTAAAACCCTTTGAATGGTCAGGTCAGCTTTTATGATTGGTATCACTTCGCCATTAATCGCTCCACCGCTCGCATGGGCAAGACCAGTCGCAGGGACTCCGGCAGGCGAACAAAGCCGTGCGCCGCGTAAAAGGCTGCCGCGCCTTCGTCCAAGGCATCGACCACGATCATCGACGATCCAACAGTCTCGGCGCTGGCGAGCGCTCGGCGTAGCGCATCGGCCAGCAGGACCGCGCCAAGCCGCTGCCCCTGACGGTCCGTCGCGACGGCAAGCCGCCCGATCAGTGTGGCGCTGACGAGGGGGTAGCGCGGGATGTGCTTGCGCGCTGCCTCCGGCACGTCGCCGGGGGCAAGCGCGGTGGCGCAGAGCGTGTGGTAGCCAAGCACGCGGCCAGAGTCGGCCTTGTCCACAAGCACGAACACGCCGTTTGCATGGCGGCGCACGTCCTGCCCCGCCTGGGTCTGGAGATAGCTGTCCAGCCTCTCGACCCCGCAGGTAAAGCCGGCGCGATTATGGTGGTCGTCCAGCGGGACAATGGCGATGTCAGCTTCGGGCGAGCCCATCGGTCACGTGCCGACGCGCCGGCCGTGCTCCGCAAAGGCGCGCGCCAGTTGTTCGTTCGGCGCGGGCGGGTTGATCATCGCCTCGAAGAAGGCGGCTCTGTCCCGCTCGGACAGATTAAACGTCTCATGCTCGGCGATGGTGCGGCGTGCCGCGTCCGTGATGGCGGTCAGGCAATAGTCGCTGATCTTGCGCCGCTCGAGCAACGCGGCGCGCTCGATCAGCCCCTTGGTCCGCTCGTCGAGCCGGAATCCGAGACGATCGTCGCGGATGATACGATCATTGCGCGGGCTGGCTTTACTAGTCATGGCGATCTCCGTTGTGGGAGATATGTACGTCAAACTGACGCACATATCAAGCAGCGACAAGGTCCGCTTGGCTGACGCCGTGACGTCAGCTATCCTTCCCCTCGTAAGCCTCGACAATCCGCCCCACGATGGGATGCCGCACAACATCGGCGCTCGTAAACCGCGTCACCGCGATTCCCTCCACGCCTTCCAGCCGCCGCACCGCGTCGGCCAGCCCGCTCTGCGCATCGCCGCCGAGGATATCGACCTGGCGCGGATCGCCGCAGACCACCATCCGGCTGTTCTGGCCGAAGCGGGTGAGGAACATCTTCATTTGCGAGACGGTGGTGTTCTGCGCTTCGTCCAGGATGATGAAGGCATCGGCCAGCGTGCGGCCGCGCATGAAGGCGATCGGGGCGACTTCGATTTCGCCGCTGGCCATGCGCCGTTCGACCTGCTCGGGCGGCATGCAGTCGTATAGCGCGTCGTACAGCGGGCGCAGGTAGGGATCGACCTTTTCCTTCATGTCGCCGGGCAGGAAGCCCAGCCGCTCGCCCGCTTCCACCGCCGGGCGGCTCAGGATCAGGCGCTGGACGCTTCCGCTCATCAATTGGCTGACCGCTTGCGCTACCGCGACATAGGTCTTGCCCGTGCCTGCCGGCCCCAGCGCGAAGATGATGTCGTTGCGGATCAGCGCCTGCATGTAATTGATCTGCATGGCCGAGCGCGGCACGATGGTCTTGCGCCGGGTGCGGATCATGATCGGCGGCGCTTGTTGGTCGCCGGTGATGATGCCTTCCAGCAAGGGTTCGTTCGACATCACGATCAGCGACTCCACCGCGCCGGCGTCGATGTCATGCCCGGACAGCAGGCGATTCTGCAGACCCTTCAACACATCCCGCGCGCGCGCCACGCCGTCTTCCGGCCCCTCGATCTGGATGCGATTGCCGCGGGCGGCGATGAACACCCCCAGCCGGCTTTCCATCAGCACCAGATTGGCATCGAACTGCCCGAACACCGCCGCCAGAACCGCAGGCTCGTCGAACTCGATCTCGGCGCGCGCACGGCGATTTTCATCGCGGCGGGGCGGATTTTCATCACGGCGCAAGCCGGGGGGCGAAAAATGCGCCTCATGGGCGCGGGTTGTCTTGCGGGCCATGCGCTCCTTTCAAATAGGAGCGGAGTCGGCTCCCACGCGGAAGATAAGCGTACGAGTTTGACAAACAAGCGACATGTTGGGTTGCAACGGTGAAAAAGACTCGCGAGCGATGGGTCGCTAATGGGTCTTCACTTGATCGATTAGAGCATCGTGCTTTTAATCGGATGCATAGCCGGCATCCTTGAAGTAATTCC
>CAXTOI010000368.1:0-4207 GCA_964245645.1 uncultured Novosphingobium sp.
GATCGACTTTCAGGAATTCATGATCGTGCCGGTCGGCGCGCCCAGCCTGACCGAAGCCGTGCGCTGGGGCTCGGAGATCTTCCACACCTTGAAATCGGCGCTGAAAGCCAAGGGGCTGATGACTGCGGTGGGCGACGAAGGCGGCTTCGCGCCCAATCTTGCCAGCACGCGCGACGCGCTGGATTTCGTGCTTGCCGCGATCGAGCGCGCCGGTTTCAAGCCCGGCGCCGACGTGGCGCTGGCGCTCGATTGCGCCGCCACCGAATTCTTCAAACACGGCAAATACGAGATCAGCGGCGAGAGCCTGTCGCTCACGCCCGAGGCCATGGCCGATTACCTCGCCGAACTGGCCGATGATTACCCGATCGTGTCGATCGAGGACGGCATGAGCGAAGACGATTTTGCCGGCTGGGCGGCACTCACCGCCAGGATCGGCGACAAGGTGCAACTGGTTGGCGACGATCTGTTCGTCACCAATCCCAAGCGCCTGAAAATGGGTATCGACCAGGGTCTGGCCAATTCGCTGCTGGTCAAGGTCAACCAGATCGGCACGCTTACCGAAACCCTGGAAGCCGTGACCATCGCTCAACGCCACGGCTATACCGCGGTCATGTCGCACCGCTCGGGCGAGACCGAGGATGCGATCATCGCCGATCTCGCCGTCGCCACCAACTGCGGCCAGATCAAGACCGGCAGCCTCGCCCGCTCGGACCGGCTGGCGAAATACAACCAGCTGATGCGGATCGAGGAGGAACTGGGCAGTTCGGCATTGTATGCCGGATCGACGGGGTATGGTTTGAGGGCGCGCTGAGGTTGGCGGGGCGAGTCTTTGCAGATTGGCGAGCCGTGAATTAGTCCATTCTCGTCGCCCGGGCTTGTCCCGGGGGGCCGCTGTTCTTTGGTTAAGCGCCGAAGAAGCGGGATCTCGGAACAAGTCCGGGATGACGGGTAAATCGCTAACGCGCCTGGCTCATTTCGCCTTGCCATATATCAGGCAGTCGCCATTAGCACGCCCGACGATGCAGCGACGCGCCGGTGGTGCAGTCGTCGGAAATGCGGGAGCCGGCGGGACCGCTTGGGCTAGGGCTTGTGACGGCGCCGGTCCTGGTACCGGCACCGGCGCCGTAGTGGCCGCTGTATCTTGCTGAGCCAGAACGACCCAGCTTGCCCCGCGGCGTTGCAGAAGCTGGGTCTCAAAACCATGCTGCTCGGCCGCAGGCGACCCGGTGGCAATATTGCGCGCACCAATGATCGCCCAGCTCAGTGTAACCGACGCAAGTTCCGGGGTTAGCACCCGCACCTGCACGCCCGACAGCCGCAGTTGCGCCCGCGCATAGACGAACCTGAACCCATCGCCGATATTGCGCGCCGCTTCCGCCTGACCGGTCCAATGCCAGCCGAGCGAAGTGATGATTTCAACCCCGGGGTCGATGGCGGCGGCATAGGCCCCGGCATCATGCGCGTTCCATGCCGCTTGTTGGGCAGCTTCAAACTCCGCGATCGTCTGGTCAGCAGCAACGGCGGTTCCCGCTGCGAGCGTGAACCCTGCGGACAAAGCCAGTATGCCCATAACGCTGTTGATCTTCCGCAATACTTCTGTCCTTTGACCACCAGTTCAACCTGAGCGCTTTTGCGACACGATCGCCGTGGTCGCTGCTTTCCGATCGATGGTCAAATGATAATGGCCCCGCACTGGCCATGATCACTGCGGACCCAAGAACCAGCGGTACCGTCGGAATATAAGGAAGCACCTGGAACCCACTGCTTCCGATTGGCTCGATGCAAACCACGCAAAAAATATCAACCAGGCGGACGACATCGTCCAACGCGCTGGTAAGTACAAATGCTGAGTTATTGGAGATTACAGGTTATCTTGAGATGGGCTCAATTTGCGAGCTATTTAACTGTAAAATTAGAAGAAAATTAAATTGGTACGATATTTGCTGCCGTATTGCCGTCTGTGATGTGCCTCCCCGACCGGTGGTTGGCGACAGATCGTCGATAGGAAAATCATGAAGAAACATCTCTTGATAGCCTTGCCACTTGTCAGCGTCGCTGCGGCGTTGTCGACGCCGTCGATGGCGGCGACGAGCTTCGCCGATGATTTCAACTCCTATGCCTACGAGTTGAACTGGGCGCCTCCGGCAAACTGGTCGGCGCCGCTGCCCGGTGCGGTCGATCTTATTGGCGAAACGACCACGTCAACCTCTTTCGACTTTCTGCCGGGAAATGGCGGTTATGTCGATCTTGACGGTAGCGACGGGGTTGCTGGCACGCTGCAGACCTTGGCATCGTTTAACGCTGGTTCTTATACCTTGACCTTCGATCTTGCGGGCAATCAGCGGGGCGACGTCGATAAGACGACCGAGATTTCGCTCGGCTCCTTCAACACCGCGCTGACCCTGGCGTCGGGCAGCCCCTTTACCTTGTATACCTATAGTTTCACGACCACGGGCGGGAACCTGACGTTCTCCGATCTGCCGGGTGGCAACGGCAACATCGGCAACTTGCTGGATAACGTGACGATTGCCGCAGTGCCTGAGCCGGCTTCGTGGATGCTTATGCTGGCCGGCTTCGGCATGCTCGGCTTTGCCTTGCGTAGTCGCCGGCAAACCGTCACCTACAGCTTCGACTGAATACATGCCCGGCCGCAAGGTAACTGTATGAAGGTCATCGGCCAAGCCGATAACCTTCATACGGCGTGGTACCAAGCGTGCTTATAAATGCTGACGCGGTTTTCCTTGCTTTTTCGGTCTACGCCACCTAACGGCGGCGCTCCCTGGTACTAACCGGGATTTTTGCGGGAGAGGGTGCCTGTTCATCGGGTAAACCCTTGTCAGACCGCTCACTCTGAGGTGGTTGATGTCCGCTTGCCGGCCAGCCACCAACAGGAAGAAAGGAGGCTGTCATGGCCAAGAAGATCGACAGTTACATCAAGCTGCAGGTAAAGGCCGGCGAGGCCAAACCGTCGCCGCCGATCGGGCCGGCGCTGGGTCAGCGCGGCGTCAACATCATGGAATTTTGTAAGCAGTTCAACGCTGCCACGCAGGAAGTGGACAAGGGCACGCCGCTGCCCACGATCATCACCGTGTTTTCGGACAAATCGTTCACCTTCATCACCAAGCAGCCGCCCGCGACGTTCTTCATCAAGAAGGTGCTGGGGCTGAAGTCGGGTTCGAAAGAGCCGGGCAAGCTGTCCGTCGGCACGATCACCCGTTCGCAGCTCAACGAAATCGCCGCCTTGAAAAAGGCCGATTTGAACGCGAACGATATCGAACAAGCCGCCAAGATCATCGAAGGCTCCGCGCGTTCGATGGGCTTGCAGGTTGTGGAGGGCTGATCCGATGGCAAAGCAGACCAAGAACAGCAAGGCGCTTGCCGCCAAGCTGGGCGACAACATGAAGCTCTACGGCGTCGATGATGCCATCCAGACGCTGAAGGATGTCTCGACCGTCAAGTTCGATGCCTCGGTGGAAGTCGCGCTAAACCTCGGCGTCGATCCGCGCCACGCCGACCAGATGGTCCGCGGCATGGTCACGCTGCCTTCGGGCACCGGCAAGGACGTCAAGGTCGCGGTGTTCGCCCGCGGCGACAAGGCCGAGGCGGCACGCGCCGCCGGGGCCGACCGGGTCGGCGCCGAAGACCTGCTGGAAGACATGCAGGCCGGCAATCTGGATTACGGCCGCGTCATCGCCACGCCGGACATGATGGGCATCGTTGGCCGTCTGGGCAAGCTGCTGGGCCCCAAGGGCCTGATGCCGAACCCGAAGCTGGGCACCGTCACGCCTAACGTCGTCGAAGCCGTGAAGGCCGCCAAGGGCGGCCAGATCGAATTCCGCGTCGAAAAGGCCGGCATCATCCACGGCGGCATCGGCAAGATGAGCTTCACCAACGAAGCGCTGAAAGCCAATTTCGATGCGTTCGTCGATGCCATCATTAAGGCCAAGCCAGCCGGCGCCAAAGGCAAGTACCTGCGCAAGGTTTCGGTGTCGTCTTCGATGGGGCCGGGATTGAAGGTGGACGTATCGGCTGTCTACGGCGGCTGATCTGAAATCGCTGACACTGTAAGGGCCAGGCGGGGGAACCTTCCCGGCTTTTTGTGTTTCCCTCAATAGTTGCTCGGAATAACATCAGATCACGTTAGTGCCGACTCCTGCTCCCCTCCCCGGCGGGGAGGGGTTGGGGGGTAGGGGAGCGTGGCCGATAG
>CAXTOI010000369.1:0-4202 GCA_964245645.1 uncultured Novosphingobium sp.
GGGAGCTCGGCATCGGCATCGTGGCTTTCAGCCCGCTCGGCCGCGGGTTTCTCACCGGTCGGATCAACTCCTTCGACGATCTGGCGCAGCGCGACATGCGCCGAAGCCACCCCCGTTTCGTCGGCGATGCGTTCGATGCGGATGACTGCGACAGCTGCGCTGCGGACGGCATGCTAGGGGCAGTGGCCGGGATGGTGGGCTGCTTGGCGGCGATGTCGGCGCTGCGGGTGGCGCTGGTCGGGCGCGCGGCCATGGGCGATCCGCAATGGGGCAAGCTGCAATTGCTCGATGCGCTGACGCCGGGGCTGCGGACGCTGACCATTGCCAGGGACCCGGCGTGCCGGGGGTGCGGGTCAGGACGAGCTGAGCATTTCCTCGACCCAGGCGGGCACCAGTTCGGTGGCGGCGCCGAGCCGGGTTTCGGCGAAGGATGAGGAGCGCTGGCTGGCTTCGAGGTTGAGTTCCAGCGTCTGCGCGCCGGATGTGCGGGCATTGCGCACGAAGCCGGCAGCGGGATAGACCGCACCCGAGGTGCCGATCGACACGAACAAGTCGGCTTCGCGCAGCGCCTGGTTGATTGCATCCATGTGATACGGGATTTCGCCGAACCAGACGACATCGGGGCGCAATTTTCGCAGGCCGCAGGCGGGGCATGGCGGGCGGGCGATCAGCGGGGTGGTCCACGGCGAGCGGGCGTCGCAGGCGGTGCACCAGGCCAGGAGATGCTGGCCGTGCATGTGCAGCAGGCGCCGGGCGCCGCCGCGTTCGTGGAGATCATCGACGTTTTGCGTAACGATCAGCAGCTCGCCCGGCCATTGCGCATCGAGCCGGCCCAGCGCGAGATGCGCGGCGTTGGGTTCCTTGGTCTGGATCGCGGCGCGGCGCATGTCGTAGAAGCGCAGGACGAGTTCGGGATCGCGGGCGAAGGCTTCGGGGGTGGCGACATCCTCGACGCGGTGCTGCTCCCATAGCCCCCCCGCGCTGCGAAAGGTGTCTATGCCGCTCTCGGCGCTGATGCCCGCGCCGGTGAGGATGACGATATTGCGGATCGGGTTCATGTCGAGCATGGAGCATGGACTTGAGGAGGGACGCAATGGCGAAGTTGGCGGCCGATATCGGCATTATCGGCAGCGCGGGCCGCATGGGTCAGGCGCTGGCGGCAGCGATCGCGGCTTCGGGGGACGTGCTGGCGGGGGGCGTCGACAGGGGTGGCGATGTCGCGGCGCTGGCACGGGCGAGCGATGTGCTGGTCGATTTCTCCAATCCGCAGGCGCTGGAGGGCAATCTGGATGCGGCGCTGGCCAGCGGCATCCCTATCGTGGTCGGCACCACCGGGCTGGAGGAGCGGCACCACTGGCTGATCGATCATGCCGCCGAGCATATTGCGGTGCTGCAGACCGGCAATACCTCGCTGGGGGTCAATATGCTGGCGCATCTGGTGCGCGAGGCGGCGGCGCGGCTGGGTGAGGACTGGGACATCGAGATCGTCGAGACGCATCACCGGCGCAAGGTGGATGCGCCTTCGGGCACCGCGCTGTTGCTCGGCGAGGCGGCGGCGCGGGGGCGCGGGATCGATCTGGCCGGGCAGAGCGTGCGCGCGCGCGACGGGATCACCGGGGCGCGGGCGCCGGGTGCGATCGGTTTCGCCTCGCTGCGCGGGGGCAGCGTGGCGGGGGATCATACCGTGTATCTGCTGGGCGATGACGAGCGTATCGCGCTGTCGCATATGGCCGAGAACCGGGGCATTTTTGCCACCGGGGCAGTGACGGCGGCGCATTGGCTGATCGGGAAACCGGCGGGACGCTACACCATGGCCGAGGTGCTGGGGCTTTGAGGCGATGAAGCGCGCGGATATTTTCGAGTTCTTCCGGCGGCTGGCCGAGACTGATCCCTCGCCTCAAACCGAGCTGGAATTCGGCAACGCGTACCAGATGCTGGTGGCGGTGGTGTTGTCGGCGCAGTCCACCGATGTCGGGGTCAACAAGGCGACGCGGGCGCTGTTTCGCGAGGTGCAGACGCCGCGGCAGATGATCGACTTGGGGCAGGACGCGCTCAAGGCGCATATCAAGACGATCGGGCTGTTCAATACCAAGGCGAAAAACGTCATCGCCTTGTCCGAGCAGCTGGTGCGCGAGTTCGCCGGCGAAGTGCCGGAGGACCGCGACAGGCTGATGTCGCTGCCCGGAGTGGGGCGCAAGACCGCCAATGTCGTGATGAACAGCGTGTTCGGCGCCGAGACCTTCGCGGTGGATACGCATATTTTCCGCGTCGGCAACCGCACCGGCCTTGCCACGGGCAAGACGGTCGATGCGGTCGAGGCAGGGCTGGAAATGCGCGTACCCGGGCCGTTTCGGCTGGGCGCGCATCATTGGCTGATCCTGCACGGGCGCTATATCTGCAAGGCGCGGCGGCCGGAGTGCTGGCGTTGCCCGGTGGTGGATCTGTGCGCCTTCAAGGCGAAGGTGCTGGAGCCGAAGGCGGGGTGAAGACGAGGGGCTTGAGGGCGCCGGCTTTGGTTGTTGCCCGCTTGACACCTTGAGCAATGGCTCCTTGCAACTTTGCCTTTCGCTCTGGGATTTCCCATTTGGCCATGCTATTCCACTGACCATGAGCCAGCCACCCGAAACCGTCCAAGCGCACTCCCATCGCGTTATCTGTGACGGGGCCACCGGTATTCGCAGCACCGGCAGCTATGCCCCCTCGGCGCTGGGCCATCCGCGCATCTTCATGGAGATCGACGATCGGGGTTATGCCGAATGCCCCTATTGCGACAAGCGTTTCGTGCTGGCGGGCCACCATGTGGATGAACCGACCAGTGCCGGCGGTGAACACTACTAGGGAACCTCTGATCAAGTCGGAGCTTCACCAAGATAACACCCCCGTCGGCCCGGGCTTGACCCGGGCTTGGGCTTCTTTCTTTGCTTGTCCGGTGCAGAAAGGCAGCCTTGGCCCGGCTCAAGGCCGGGCTGACGAGGATATTTCAGGCACCCTCTGATCGATAACGCACTTAATCAGAGCTTCCTGCGCGGGTAAATTTCCCTTGCGCAGCGAGACGAGGGGCGATCTGGATAAACCGCGATATGCGGAAATGGTGCTTTGTAATGCTGGCGTGAGCGGGGGCGGCGCTTATATAGCACTTCATGACCCAACTTCCTGATCCCCGCTCGCTGCTGTACCGCCCCGGCCAGCTTTCCCCCGATGAAGCGCGCGCGCTGACGCAGGCGGCGCTGAAGAGCTGCGACGATGGTGAGCTGTATCTGCAATTCATCGCTTCGGAAGCGTTCGGCTTCGACGATGGCCGGCTGAAAACCGCCGATTATTCGCGCGATGCCGGGTTCGGGCTGCGCGGCGTGTCGGGCGAGATGACCGGCTTTGCCCATGCCAACGACATTTCCGCCGCCGCCATCGCGCGCGCAGGCGAAACGCTCAGCCTGCTCGACCCCTCCACCACGCCGCGCGCTGCGCCGCCGCGCGCCAGCAATCGCCATTTGTACACCGACGCCTCGCCGCTCGACAGTTTCGACTTTGCGAAAAAGGTCGCGCTGCTGGAAACCATCGATGCCGCGGCGCGCGCGCGCGATCCGCGGGTGGCGCAGGTCTCGGCCAGCCTGGCCGCCAGCTGGTCGGTGGTCGAGATCGTGCGTGCCGACGATGCCGACGTGTCTCGGCCGATCATGGATATTCGCCCGCTGGTGCGGTTGAATGTCTCGATCGTCGCCGAGAGCAACGGCCGGCGCGAGACGGGCAGCTTCGGCATGGGCGGCCGCTGGATGTATGACGATCTGTTCGACCCGGCCAACTGGAACCGCGCCATCGACGAGGCGCTGAGCCAGGCGCTGACCAATCTGGACAGCGTCGCCGCGCCGGCGGGCGAGATGACCGTGCTGCTGGCGCCGGGTTGGCCGGGCATCGTGCTGCACGAAGCTGTGGGCCATGGTTTGGAAGGCGATTTCAATCGCAAGGGCACCAGCGCCTTTTCCGGGCGGCTGGGCCAGCGCGTGGCTGCGCCAGGTGTGACCGTGGTGGACGATGGCTCGATCGTGGGCCGGCGCGGTTCGCTGTCGATCGACGACGAAGGCACGCCGACGCAGGAGAATGTGCTGATCGAGGACGGCATCCTCAAGGGCTATATCCAGGATCGCCTCAACGCGCGGCTGATGGGGGTGGCGCCCACCGGCAACGGCCGCCGCGAATCCTATGCC
>CAXTOI010000370.1:0-4198 GCA_964245645.1 uncultured Novosphingobium sp.
ATGGTGGGTCTGCGCGAACAGAAAGGCGATGCCCAGGTCGGGCAGGGTCGCCTCGGCCATGGCGCTGGCGCCGGCCAGGTTCAGCCCCAGCGCCTCCAGCGTGTCGGCCCCGCCGGCTTGCGAAGAGGCGGCGCGATTGCCGTGCTTGGCCACCGGCACCCCACAAGCCGCGACCACCAGCGCGACTGCGGTCGAGACGTTGAGGCTGTGCTGGCCATCGCCGCCGGTACCGCAGACGTCGATGGCGCCGGGAGGGGCCGCAACCGGGATCATCCGCGCGCGCATCGCGGCGACGGCGCCGGCAATATCGGCGGCAGTTTCGCCGCGTTCGGCCAGGTCGGTCAGCGCGGCGGCGATCGCCTCGTCGCACATTTCACCATCCAGCATCCGGCCGAACAGCGTTTCGCTTTCAACGACGGAAGCGTTCATGCCCCCAGAGCGGGGGTCATTCCGCAATCCCGCAGGAAATTGGCCAGCAGGTCATGGCCATGTTCGGTGGCGATGCTCTCGGGGTGGAATTGCACGCCATGGATCGGCAGCGTGCAATGGTGAAACCCCATGACATGGCCATCGTCGCTGCGCGCATTGACCGAAAGGCTTTCGGGGATGTCATCGACGATCAGCGAATGATAGCGCGTTGCGGTGAAGGGTGAGGGCAGTCCGGCAAACACCCCGCTGCCGTCGTGCGTCACCGGCGAGGTCTTGCCATGCATCAGCCCGCCACGCACCACCTTGCCGCCGAAATACTGGCCGATCGCCTGGTGGCCCAGGCAGACGCCGAGCAGCGGCTTTCCCGCGTCCGCCGCCGCGCCGACCAGATCGAGGCTGATCCCCGCCTCGTTGGGCGTGCAAGGGCCGGGCGAGATCAGGAACCCCTGTGCGCCCGATGAAATCGCCTGGCCCGCAGACATCGCGTCGTTGCGCGAGACTTCGACCTCGGCGCCCAGCTCCATCAGATAATGGACGAGGTTCCAGGTGAAGCTGTCGTAATTGTCGATAACCAGGATCATCGCGCAAGCTCTAGTCAGGAGGCAAATGCCGCTGAAGGTCCATAGATGCATGGAGCACGCGCGCAACCAGAAGGTGCTCGGTCTTGCGGTAAAAAATAACGTGAGCGCCAACCGCGTAGGATAGGTAAGTCGCCGAAATCTCGGGCCTTTGGCGTCCCGCTCTGGTGCCTGCGACCAGGCCGGTGATCGCCGAGCCGATTGCAGTTATATAGCGATTTGCCTGATCGACGGACCAATGTCTGACGGTAAAGGCGTAAATATCCGCTAGATTGATTTCGGCACGCCGGGACAGGCGATAGGATTCAAACCTGCGGGGCATGCTGCTCCTGCATTTCGCCCAGGAACCCATCGAAATCGAATGGCTCATCCGGGTAGCCGGATGTCTCACCGTCATCGATGGCCTGGCGCAGCACTTGCAATCTGGTTTCCTGCACTTCCAACAAGCGCAATCCAGCGCGCACCACATCACTTGCCGAGCTGTAGCGCCCGGCGTTTACCGATGCCGCGATGAAATCCGCAAAATGTTCGCCGAGCGAGACGGAAGTGTTTTGAGTTTGGGCCATGATGTCACCTCTTGCATGGTAATACCAAACATTGGTATTTTGGCAAACTAAGCTAGCCGTCCATTGCTCTCACGGCGCGGGCTCGGCGAGCAATTTCGCCAGTTCGGCTTTCCAGAATTTTGCCCAGGTGTGCGTGCCATGGCCATGCGTATCCGGCGATTGCGCGATGAGCACGAACCGCGCACGTGGCATCTGGGTCACTTGTTGCTGGGCCCGGCCCAGCTCTGGCGGATTGATGAAATCATCACCCGAGTTGACCCATAGCACCGGGACGGTGATCCGCGCCAGCAGCGCCGCCGGGTTGTAATCGCGCGATGCGTCCAGTTGATAGATCTGATCGTTGGCATCGGTGTCGTTCGCAGTGATCCGCGCGAACGACTGGTTCAACGCGGCCTCGGCGGTGAGCCTGGTCGGATACTTTACCTGCAACGCCAGCGGATTCGCGCCGGCGATGATCGTCAGGTCGGCAGCGGTGCGCAGCCCGGCGGCGGGCGGGGCGGTGTAGTTGCCGCCATTCCAGACTGGATCGGCCTCGATCGCATCGATCGACATCTTGCGCCACATGCGGTTGCGCCCGCCGATTTCCACTGCGTTGCAGGCAAACGGCGCCAGTCGCCTGGCAAAGCCCGGGTATGTCTCACCCCACACGAAGGCCTGCATACAGCCCATCGAGGTACCCAGAATCAGTTCTAGCCGATTGACGCCCAGCCCCTCGGTCAGCATGCGCTGTTCAGCCAACACCATGTCGGCATAATCATATTTGGGGAATTTCATCCGCAACCCGTCGCTGGGTTTTGACGACTGGCCGTGGCCGAGATTATCCGGGATGATGACGTAATAATGCGAAATGTCGAGTGGCTGGCCGGGGCCGAACAACTCGCCGGCAAACATCGGCCCGAGAAATGTCGCGCCGGTGCCGCCGGTGCCATGCAGGATCAGCACCGCGTTATCGATCGCGCCGTTCGCGCCGTGATGCGGCGTGCCCAGCGTCCGCACATGCATCTTCACCTGCGGTAAAGCCTCGCTATCGGCAAAATGGAAATCCTTGAGCTGGATATCGCGCTGCCGGGTCTGCGCGGCCCAATCGGTGGTGTCGGCAGCACCGATAACGGGTGCGGCGACAAGCGCCGTAAACGCAGCGAGCAAGGTCAGGATGTGGCGCATGCCGGTTACGCTACTCGCTCGGCGAGCGCCGTCAAGCTATTGCCCGAACCCGGCCTCACCAGCCACGCGCACCGCTTCGCGCGCGGCGGCAAATAGCGCGCCGGCCTTGGCCTCGCATTCGCGCTGCTCGGATTCGGGAATCGAATCGGCAACGATGCCCGCGCCTGCCTGGACATGCATCACGCCATCCTTGATCACCGCGGTGCGGAGCACGATGCAGCTGTCGACCGAGCCATCGGGCGAGAAATAGCCGACTCCGCCGGCGTAGGCCCCGCGCGTCTCCGGCTCCAGCGCGGCGATGATCTCGCAGGCATGGACCTTGGGCGCGCCGCTGACCGTGCCGGCCGGAAAGCCTGCAAACAGCGCGTCGATCGCATCGTGCCGCGCGGTGTCGAGCCGGCCGGTGACATTGCTGACGATGTGCATGACATGGCTGTAACGCTCGACCGTATAGCTTTCGGTGACCTTTACCGTGCCCGTGGCGGCGACCCGGCCGACGTCGTTGCGGCCCAGGTCGAGCAGCATCAGATGCTCGGCGCGCTCCTTGGGATCGGCGAGCAGGCTGATGCGATTGGCCTCGTCTTCCGGCGGGGTCTTGCCGCGCGGGCGCGTGCCGGCGATCGGCCGGATCGTGACTTCGCCATCGCGCACCCGCACCAGGATTTCCGGCGAAGACCCGATCAGCGCAAAGCCGGGCAGATCGAGAAAATACAGGAACGGCGAGGGATTTACTCGGCGCAGCGCGCGATACAGCGCCAGCGGCGGCAGCGTGAACGGGCAGGTAAACCGCTGCGCCAGCACCACCTGGAAGATGTCGCCGGCCTCGATGTAGTCCTTGGCCTTCAACACCATGGCGCGATAGGCGTCGCTCGGCATCGTCGGGGTCAATTGCGGCGTGGCCAGCGCCAGCGGTAATGGCTGTCTGGGCGCAGGCTGAGCCAGTCGCCGCAGCGCCTCGTCGATCCGGTCCTGGGCCGCCGCGATTTGATGGTGCGGCGCCGCAGCCGAAGGCCATAGGGGTGCGACCGCAAACAATTCCTCGCCCAACCGATCGAACACCAGGATCAGCGTCGGCCGCACGAACAGCATGTCGGGCAATTCGAGCGCGCTGGGCGCCGCGCGCGGCAGTTTTTCGACCAGCCCGATCGTCTCATAGCCGAAATAGCCGACCAGGCAGGCCAGGGTCGGCGGCAGCGCCGCGGGCACATCGATATGGCAGGCGGCGACCAGCGCGCGCAATTCGGTCAGCGCATCGCCAGCCAGATCCGCAAAGGCATCGCGATCATGCTGCCAGTCGCGATTGATCGTCGCCCGTTGCGCGCTCGCGCGGAATACCAGGTCGGGGTCGAGCCCCAGCAGGCTGTAGCGCGCGCGCACCTCGCCGCCTTCGTCCGATTCGAGCAGGAAATCGCCGCGCCCCGGCTCGATCAGCTTGACCCCCTCGCCGACCGGGGTCTCGGT
>CAXTOI010000371.1:0-4197 GCA_964245645.1 uncultured Novosphingobium sp.
GCCTATGCCGCCGCCGATCTCATCCTGTTCGACGCCAAGACGCCCAGGGGCACGTTGCCCGGCGGCATGGGGCTGGCGTTTGACTGGTCGCTGCTGCAGAGTTGGAAAGGCCGCGCCTGGGGGCTGGCGGGTGGGCTGACGCCGGGAAATGTGGCCGACGCGCTGCGGCAGACCGGCGCGCCACTGGTGGATACGTCCTCGGGGGTGGAAACCTCGGCGGGGGTGAAGGATGCGGCGCTGATCCGCGCGTTTTGCGCAGCGGCCAGAACCTGACCATGCTTGTCCTGGGCTTCGCGCAGGGCTGCTTTATCTGTTCATGGTCGAAAGACACGCAGCCCTTCTCAGGCTCAGGCGGTAAATGGCGAGACGCGGTGCACCGGCACCCGGCCAAGCTGGACTCAGGCCACCGGCTCTGCCAAGCGCAGCGGCATGACCTCCGCCCCCGCGCTTGCCGCCAATTCGTTCCGCAACCAGCCTGATGAGCGCGGCCATTTCGGCCAGTTCGGTGGGCGCTATGTTGCCGAAACGCTGATGCCGCTGGTGCTGGAGCTGGAGCGTGAATATGCGCGCGCCAAGGCCGATCCGGCGTTTGCCGCCGAGTTCGACGATCTGCTGGAGCATTATGTCGGGCGGCCCAGCCCGCTGTATTTCGCGCCGCGGCTGACCGAGGAATTAGGCGGCGCGCAAGTGTGGTTCAAGCGCGACGAACTCAACCATACCGGCGCGCACAAGATCAACAATTGCGTCGGGCAGATCCTGCTGGCGATCCGCATGGGCAAGACGCGGATCATCGCCGAAACCGGCGCGGGGCAGCACGGCGTCGCCACCGCCACGGTCTGCGCGCGGTTCGGGCTGCCTTGCGTGATCTACATGGGCGCCAAGGATGTGGAGCGGCAGGCGCCCAACGTGTTCCGCATGAAGCTGCTCGGCGCCGAAGTGATCCCCGTGAACAGCGGCGCATGCACGCTCAAGGACGCGATGAACGATGCGCTGCGCGATTGGGTCGCCAATGTGCACAACACATTCTATATCATCGGCACCGCCGCCGGGCCGCACCCTTACCCTGAGCTGGTGCGCGATTTTCAAAGCGTGATCGGGCGCGAGGCGCGGGCACAGCTGCTGGCGCGCACCGGGCGGCTGCCCGATCTGCTGGTGGCGGCGATCGGGGGGGGCAGCAATGCGATCGGGCTGTTTCATCCGTTTCTCGACGACCCCGGCGTCAGGATGCTGGGCGTCGAGGCGGCGGGGCATGGGCTGGGCAAGGCGCATGCCGCGAGCCTGGCGGGTGGACGGCCGGGCATCCTGCATGGCAACAAGACCTATCTGCTGCAGGACGAGGACGGCCAGATCACCGAGGCGCATTCGATCAGCGCCGGGCTGGACTATCCCGGAATCGGGCCGGAACACAGCTGGCTGCGGGATATCGGCCGCGTCGATTATACCAGTGCGACCGATGTCGAGGCGCTGGCCGGGTTTCAACTGCTGTGCCGCACCGAGGGGATCATCCCGGCGCTGGAACCGGCGCATGCCATCGCGGCGGTAACGAAAATCGCGCCGACGATGGGTAGGGATCAGATCATCCTGGCGAACTTGTGCGGGCGCGGGGACAAGGATATTTTCACTGTGGCGGACGCGCTGGGCACGGCTCTGTGAGCCGCCTCACAGCTGCGTTTGCGCAGGGTCGGCCTGCGCTTGTTACGTTCGTTACCGCCGGTGATCCGCATCCGGGTGCTACTCCGGCCATCCTCGATGCGCTGGTGGCGGGCGGGGCGGATGTCGTCGAGCTAGGCATGCCGTTTACCGATCCGATGGCCGATGGGCCGGCGATTCAGGCGGCGAATTTGCGGGCTTTGGCGGCGCAGACCACAACCGCCGATATTTTCCGCACCGCCGCCGGCTTCCGCGCTCGGCACGACGTACCGCTGGTGTTGATGGGCTATGCCAATCCGATAGTCGCACGCGGGGCTGAGTGGTTCGCGGCGCAATGCGCCACGGCCGGCGTGGACGGCGTCATCTGCGTCGACATTCCGCCCGAGGAGGACGACGAACTCGGCCCGGCGTTACGCGCCGTCGGGGTTTCGCTGATCCGGCTGGCCACGCCCACCAGCGATGCCGCGCGGCTGCCTGCGATCCTCGCGGGCTCGTCGGGTTTTCTCTATTACGTGTCGGTCGCCGGGATCACCGGCAAGCAGCAGGCGGTGCAGGCCTCGATCGATGCGGCGGTGGCATTGCTGCGCGGTGCGACCAGCTTGCCGATCGCGGTGGGATTCGGCGTGCGCACGCCGGCGCAGGCGGCGGCCATTGCCCGCGTTGCCGATGGCGTGGTGGTCGGCTCGGCGCTGGTCGAGGTGATCGCCGAGCATGGTGAGAATGCGGCCGAGGCGGTGCAGGCGCTGACCAGAACGCTGGCCGATGCGGTGCATTCGGCGCGGTAAGCGGCAAGCCGTGAAAGATTTCGCCATTTCGGACAACCCCGCGGTGCAGGCGCAGCTGGACCGGCTGGGCGATCTGAGCCTGCCGCAAGGCCGCTTCGGGCTGGAGACGATCACGGCGATGCTGGCGCGGCTGGGCGATCCGCAGCATCGCCTGCCGCCGGTGTTCCATGTCGCCGGGACCAATGGCAAGGGTTCGACCTGCGCCTTCCTGCGCGCGATGCTGGAGGCGCAGGGGCTGATCGTGCATGTCGCGACCAAGCCGCATCTGGTGCGTTATAACGAACGCATCCGGGTCGCCGGCGCGCTGATCGATGACGATTGGCTGGCGGGGTTGCTGGGCGAAGTGCTCGACAGCAGCGCCGACCTGCGCCCCAGCTTCTTCGAAGTCACCGCTGCGGCAACCTTCCTGGCTTTTGCGCGGCAGCCGGCCGATGCCTGCGTGATCGAAGTCGGGCTGGGCGGGCGGCTCGATGCGACCAATGTCTTTGCGTCTCCTGCCTGTGGCCCGGCGGTGTGCGGCATTGCTTCGCTCGGCATCGATCATGAGGCTTTCCTGCTGCGCCCCGAGGCGGGGACTCCGGACGAGCCATTGGCGCGGATCGCGTTCGAGAAAGCCGGCATCGCCCGGTCGGCTACGCCGCTGGTCACGCAGGCCTATCCATCGCAGGCCGATGCCGAAGTGGCGCGGATCGCCGAGGCTGTGGGCGCACCGCTCATCCGTCGGGGGCGGGACTGGTTTGCCAAGGCCAGCGCAACCGCGATTGCCTATCGCGACCGGCACGGATCGCTGACGCTGCCGCTGCCGACGCTGGCGGGGGCGCATCAGGCCGAAAATGCCGCGCTGGCGGTGGCCATGCTGCGCCATCAGCGTGCGGTTGCGGTGTCGCCCGATGCCATGGCCGGCGGCATCCGCGCGGCGACCTGGCCGGCGCGGTTGCAGCGCCTGTCGTCCGGGCCGCTTACGGCGCTGGTCCCCGGCCGCACGATCTGGCTGGATGGCGCGCACAATGCCGACGCCGCCAGGGCGCTGGCCGCAGCGCTGACGGGCAAGGCGCCGGTCGCGCTGGTGTTCGCGCTGATGGCCAACCGGCAACTGTCCGACGTGCTGGGCGCGCTGGCGCCGCTGGTGGCGGAGGCGCATATCGTTCCCATTCCCGGCCACGCCCATCATGATCCGCGCGCCGTTGCCGCCTATGCCCAGCCCGATTTGATCGCGCGCTGCCGGACCGCTGACGATATTCCTGCCGCCCTTCGCCGGATCGCGGCGAACCCGGACGGACCAGCTACGGTGTTGATCGCGGGATCGCTTTATCTGGCGGGCGAGGTGTTACGGCTGAACGCGGAAATGCCCGAATAGGCCTGGCGCGGGCAGCTCTCATGCGCGCATGATCGTGATCCCGATCATGATAGTCGTCGGATCAATTATTATTAGACAATTATACGTATGGAGCGCAATTTGCCGGGGGAATTCCGGTGCAAATCGCTGACCGGAACCGGACTGGCAGGATGATGCATGAATTCCCAGGCCGC
Organism: uncultured Novosphingobium sp.; assembly: GCA_964245645.1. Taxonomy (GTDB): domain Bacteria; phylum Pseudomonadota; class Alphaproteobacteria; order Sphingomonadales; family Sphingomonadaceae; genus Novosphingobium. Next base: position 3,966 of record CAXTOI010000371.1, read on the forward strand.
CATTCATATCGAACCGTCAGTCCTGCAGTCGGTTACCAAGGCTCGCCCCCATATCGGGTTTTTCGACGGCATACGCGGATGGCTGTGCGTTTACGTGATGATCTTCCACACGGCGATGATGTCCGGGTTTTTCACCAGACTTATTCCAGGCCCGATTGCCGTGGATCTGTTCATGCTGATTTCCGGATTTTTCATGACCTATACTTTATCGGGGAAAAAGTCTGAACTGAAT